>CAZXRO010000183.1:0-6022 GCA_964642435.1 uncultured Ignavibacteriales bacterium | reverse complement strand
AGATCCTCAAAGCTTCCAGCATTGAGATTTCGGGTTGGCTCGCTGGGACACCCGAGTGAATGTTGTGTCTCATTGTCTTGATTCCCTCTACAGATGAAGGTGCTACGAAGTCTTGTGGCGATACAGCACCGCCGTCCTCAACTACCAAGCAGTTCAGGAGCGTGCCATTGGAACTATCCAACCACAAGGTCAGTGTCGTTGGCTGTCGAGCATACTGAACACTATCGCGAAGATCCTGAAGCACTTCTTCCATGTCGCTGTATACGACCTTCCAAGACCGACGTCCATCGTGGTTCTGGTGCAAGAACGGTGTTGTGCTGTCTCTGTAGATGGTGGGTGTAACCGATGTGATTGGTACCTCTGCTCCGCGCTGAGCATAGTATTCACCGAGCCCGGTGATCTCATTCGCGGCTGCAATGGCGGCTGTGTCGGTGGTGAGAGACTTGCCGTAGTGTTCGGCCTGGATGGCTGCGGCAGCCACGATCAGTATTGCCCAGACGCTGCAAAAGAACGCTCTCATCCATCTCTCCTATTTGATACCATGCGGCAGCCCGCGCGAAGCGGGCCGACGGGACTAATCGCCGAGCCCCAACTTCGATGGATCGACAAATATGGTTTCAAGTCTTTCGTTAACGGCCACCACTACGGCGATTCGCGGAAATCCGGGATGAACAATGATCTGCAAAGCCTCCATCCCTTCTTCCCATTTTGGTTGGAAGTACTTCACAAGCTCATGTGGTCTTGGCTTTGGCTTTGACCGACTGAGGTAGCTATCAGGCTTGAACACTCCAACCCCATCTGAACCGGATGCAATCAATAATACGTCATTCCGAAATGCGATGGACGACCAGTTTCCGATTGTGTCCTCCGCCTGTTTGGGATAGTTTGCCCAACGGGAAGATCTATGCTCATTGGACATGGCGAATCGTTCCTCAAGCGAGGCTGCATCGAAGAACCCCACATGTTGAGCATACGCCATGCGTCCGGACGTTCCCGATAGAGTCGCCATCCATCGATTGCCAACAGCCGCGTGGAAGATGAATTCGTACACACCGTGGTGCGGTATCTGATGGTAGCTCAGGAGTTCTGGCGATGCCGGAGTGCTGACGTCGTATGTAATCAAGTACTTGGGATACACTATATCATCCACAGCAATCAATCGATCGCCTGTGAGAAGCAGGTCATCGATGCTCTTGTTGGTACGTTCGTTGCTGAGATCAGCTGGGAGCTGAACGGTCCGTGCCGTGGTATCTCCTCCCTGTATGTCGATTAGCCACATCGACTCCCTTGCATGCCGACGATAACCCGCTGCAAACAGGACATTGCCAACAAATCTGGTGCTTGAAATGACACACTGATCAGGAAGACGAACACGTGTTTCCATCTGAAGACCATGGAGCGAGTCGTAGCTGTATACATCGAAATGCTGATTGCCGACGGGGACTGCGATGAGTCCACTATCACTGACTGCAATGTTCATGAACGAGGCACTCAGTTCTCGAAGGCTGTCTATGGGCTTCCCGAAGCCCGTTACTATGGTCCCCTCGGGATTGATTGGCCTGAACTCTACAGAGTCCATTGCACTGAACTTCCCGTCTTCAATGGACGGAGCATACACAATGGCATAGTGATTGCGTGGAACCAGAGCGATGCCTCTGGGATCAGAGGTGCCATCTTTACATCCTGGACCAAGCAGGCTGAATATGAGCACCAGAAGTGCAAAAGCGAGTTTCATTATCCGCTCCCCCATTTGCAATGCAAGATTATGTCTCGTGACGTCATGTCTGTTCCTGCCCACGCGTTCCTCTGTCTTGAGAACACCTGGTAGCGATTATTCTCATCTTGCGTTAACGCGATTCTGTGTTCAAGCCTGCCCCGGACAGGCGTGAATGAGGGGATGCCTGCCATGCTGTTGTGACTGTTATAAGAACGAACGAGCGCCCCTGCTTGTCAATCACGAATGCACAGAAAACACGTTGCAGACGTACTGACCCCGCCGAGCATTGCGACCTACACAAACAGCGTCACCAGCACCGCCACCCACAGGATGACGCACCCAATCACCGACGGGGTATTCCCCTTCCCTACCAGCAGCGCGATAGCCGAGTACACCAGCGCGATTCCCAGTCGCGCGGTCCATTTCTCGATGTGCGGCCACGAATAGGCATCGCCAATCAGCAGAATCCCCGCCACCAAGAGTGACACATACGAAATCCAGTACTGGTTCTTCGCGTTCGGCGGTGCCTTAGCGACGTCTTTGGCGCTCGTTGCGGTCACGCTCGTACTCCTCGAGAAAGTCCTCTATTCCCTCTTTGATTCCCCGTGCCAAACGTTCCTGGTAGTCCTCCGTTCGGAGCCGCGCCTCCTGCTCTGGGATCATCATGAAGGCGCACTCAACCAGGATGGCCGGGTACTGTGTCGGCCGAATCACCGCCAGGTTGCCATGGTACAACCCGTGGTCGGCCAGCTCACTGGCCTCGACCAGACGATAGTGTACTCGCCGCGCCAGGTCAATAGAGTGTAAATGGTAGTAATAGCACGAGGAGCCGTTGTTGACGAACGGATTGACGCCATCGGGCAGGGCATTGTTGTGAATAGAAATGAACAGATCGGCATCGGTGCGCATGGCGATCGACGGGCGGTCATACAACCCGACATGGGTGTGGTTGTCAACGCGCGTCATCGTTACAATGGCGCCCTCGTCCTCGAGTTCCTCGGATAGTTTGAGCGCGATGGCGAGATTGGCCTCAGCTTCAGTCAGACCTGTCGGGCCTATGGCGCCGGGATCGGAGTAGTGGCCGGGATCGACCACAATACGCTTACCCTTCAGGCTTCCGGCATCCTCAGGCGGGCGGTTGAGTTGCAGACAGAGCGTGTTGCCATCGTAGTAGGTATCATAGCCCCAGATTGACTCATGGGTCTTGACAACGAACTCATAGACGCCCACCTCCGGCTGCGACCACGTGGACCAGTCGACCAACCCATCAGGATCGTTGTAGCGGATCCAGTCCGTGTCGGCATATGCACCATAGATTTGCAGACGGATTTGGTCCCGGTCGTCCTCCTGCACCCGGAAGACGTGTTTGCCGGCAAGCGGGAAGCGATACACGATGCGCTCCGGATCGGTATCGACCCGCACAGAGCGAACATAGGACACGGGCGGAAGTACTCCTGTCTGCATCGGTTCCACAGATCCTTTGAATGCCCAGCCAAGCTGTGCCGCCGAGAGCTGCAAGCGGTACCAATCCCCCACGGCCCCGGTTACCAGTGCCTCTACCCCCTCGGGTTGGAAGGTGGCCAGGTAACCCTTGCGCGGACCGTGACGAATAATCTGAACCGAGTCAGTGAAGCGAACGGTAAAGGGGTATCCATCAGGGTTAACACTCAACACCCAGTCGGACTGCAGTGCCGCCGGCTCGCCATCCCACGCCGCGGCCATGATCAACAGGCGGAACTCACCCTCGGTTATCTCCGGCCTGAAGACTTCCTGGAAGTACTGTACCGGATCGGGCGGAGCGAGGAAGTAGTCGATATTCACAGAATCTGCCCGCATGTCCGGCGTTATCTCGATCGAACCGACATACAATCCCCGGAGCAATAGACTGTCGGGTATGGCATCGGAGCCAAAGACCGCCTCGCCCCAGTAGGCCTGCGGTTGCGGAGTCCCCTCCACCAGCGGCAGCGAATCCGTGATTTCGTTGATGCATACCCACGCGCGGCAGCCCGGGGTGCCGCGAAAGGCCAGCCTGAGGACATCGCCATCTACCATGACCACATCGCCCGGCGGCGGTGCGTATTCGTCCACGATTCCAAGACTGTCCGGCGGCACCGAGCGCAGTGGCTCCGGCACATCGACAATGACCGAATCGGTCAGGGTAAGGAACCCGTCTTCGTAGCGACCGGGGATGCGTTTCTTTTCGACGAGGAGGCGTTGGAGTCTCTGGTGACGACACACCGCCTCCACCTTCAGTGCGAACGGCCCCGGTTTGAGCGGGACATACCCGAGAAAGCCACCATCGCGATGGGTAACCGCGGGGCGCCCGTTGACAAGCACCCCGAACTCCCACGAGCGATCCATACCCCGCACGTGGCCAAACACAAAGGTGGAGTCGACCGCGCCGATCCGCTGTCCGGAATCGGGGTAAACGATCTCGAGCGCCGGCAAGATAGACGGGACCTTGGCAGCCTGCCCGGGTCCGCCTACGGCCAACGCTAGACACACAGCGAGCCAGACAAACGCCGGGGCGCCAACGCGCGAGAACCTATTCTTGAATGTATTGTTCCAGGATTTCACGATTGAGTTTCGGACCGCCAATTATCTCCCGATCGACCTCGATCTGTTCCCGCTCGTACTTGATACCGCGGGCAATGTCATTTTCCAGCAGCAAGGGCCCATCGAGGTCAAAGAAATCCGCGCGGGAAGACATGTAGACTGACTGGGCTATACCGATCGATGACTCGACCATGCAGCCGAGCATCACCTTCTTGTCCGCCTCCCTGGCTCGGTTGGCGATATCGACACCCTCCAGAATCCCGCCGCACTTCTCCATCTTGATATTGACGCCGTCGATATGCTCCTTGTACTTCTCGAAATCCTCGGTGGTATCCAGTCCTTCATCCATGACGAGTACCATGTCCTGCATTGACTTGGGTTTCATGTGCTGCCATTCCTTGACAAACTCCGCCTCGGTTGGCTGTTCAATGACACGAATCCCCTTCTTGTACAAATGGAATATCATCTCTTCGGCCTTGGCACACGACCATCCGCCATTGGCGTCGATACGCACATCCTTGCCGTTAAGGTTGTCCAGCACATCCAGCAGCATCAGGTCTTCCTCGTTACCCATCTTGATCTTCAGGATAGGGAATTCGGATTCGGTCATCGACTGGATCATCTGGTCCGGCTTCTCTATGCTGATGGTGAACGAGCTCTTGATACCGACTGGCGTCCCCAGCGACAGGATCTCCCAGGGATAACGCTTGCTCTCGCCCGAGAGATAGTTGAGGACCATTCCCATGATGGCAGACTTGGCTATGGGATCGATATTGAATCTGCGGATTTCCTCAAGTGTCTCCGACGTGACCGACTCCATGTCGCCCAGCATCGAAAGACCCCTCGTGATGTCCTGCTGCACCTCGTCGACAGACGGGCCATAATGCACCGAACACGATGCCTCACCGATATAACGGTTATTCATAACGGTTAGCAGGTTAGTCTTGCTGGTAGCACTGCCTTTACTGACTGCGAAGATCTTCTTAAGCGGCAGTGTGATTTTAAAGCTGTCATAGCTGTTCATAATACCCTCCTGGTCATACGGTACGATCGATCCAGGTCCTCACGGTAATCCGGGCTTCCGGCTACCAACGAGTTGACCCTTACGCCACCCCCGCCCACTGAGGCATGAATCAGGGCGGCAGAACCGATTGCAAAGCCTACGTGTCTATCGAAGAATACCAGGTCTCCAGTTCTTGTACGTTCACGTACCACGTTTTGTCCGATTTTGATCTGGTCCCGTGTATCGCGGGGCACATGCACTCCAAACCGGCTCATAACCATCTGCACTAATCCTGAACAATCAAACCCGGCGGGGGTCAATCCACCCCACAGGTAAGGAATTCCCAGAAACCGGCGCGCCTCGCGAACGAGCTGGCTTCCGGTAACCCTCCTACTACTATTAATCGGTGCCAAATGCGCCTTCTTGACAAACATCGGAGCTAAACCGGGGAGGTCGACACGATAGTGATTCTTGTCAGCCTTGCGAGCATTCAGGCGAGTTCCATAGAAGATAAAGTGCGGCGACACTGTGAGCCGGCTGTCGAGGGTCGAAAGCAATGGGGCCTGCAGACTGCGTACAATCCAACCTTGACCAGCCAGGTAGGGCTCGTGCTGCGAAGCAGGCAGTGGCAACAGAAATCGTTCGTCCACCCACCCGGAGTAGTCGTCAATTCTCTTGGTGATGCGAACAAAGCCCTTGCGCCGCCCGCCGCAATGAACGGCATCGCCATAAAGACACTGGTTAAC
>CAZXRO010000182.1:0-6023 GCA_964642435.1 uncultured Ignavibacteriales bacterium | reverse complement strand
CTGTAGGTGTACCATTCGGTCAGGGGCTGCGCATCGGAGACGCGTCGATAGAAATTGGATGCACCGGAGGAGCCGGTGTATTTCTTACTGTATGAGTAGGTGGCGACGACTCCAAGGGGGCGGTTGAACAGGGGCAGGTTGTCGCCATAGGCGATGGAGTGACCCTGGTTGATGGGAGCGGTGCGTTCGCTGACGCGCATTTCCGGGTTCCAGGCCTTCGATGATTGATCCATATAGGCAGTCAGTTCACTGTACTCTTCCCACGTCATCGGGAGGTTGCTATTATACAGGCCTTTAGTGCTGTCATAAGTTGTTGTGAAGCCGTCGGGGAGATTGGTCTGGAGCTGCGGATTCTGTAGGATGATGTCGGGGATTTCGCGTTTGCCGTCATCGTAGCCGAGCCAGTCCTTGGAGGATGGATCGTGGGTCTTGATTTGTTCACCGGTGGTGATGCTGTTGCGTCCGAAGGAACTTGACACCTTGAGGGTGCGCTCCTCGGGGTAGTCCTTGGTAGTCAGGTTGACGGAGCCGCCGGCGAAGTTTCCCGGCTTATCGGGGGTAAAGGACTTTTCCACAACGATATTGTCCAGCAGGCCGGAGGGGATAAGATCCATGGGGGTGGACTGGCGATCCGGGTCGGGGCTGGGGAGCGTGGAACCGTTCAGGTTGGTAGTGGTATAGCGATCACCCAAGCCGCGCACGACCATGTCCTTACCGCCCACCACGGTCACGCCGGTGACCTTGGTCATGGCCTCGGCAGCGTCGCCGGAGCCGGAGCGGCTGATTTCCTCGGCG
Source organism: uncultured Ignavibacteriales bacterium (assembly GCA_964642435.1). Classification (GTDB taxonomy): domain Bacteria; phylum Zixibacteria; class MSB-5A5; order GN15; family FEB-12; genus WJKG01. Next base: position 5,228 of record CAZXRO010000182.1, on the reverse strand, counting down.
CTGATGGCGTCGGAGACGGAGGTTGCGGCCTGTCGGTGCTTGAGCATGACGGCCTGGGTGTTTTCCACGCGCTTGGCGGTAACGGTTACCTTGTCAAGCTGGACATCCTCGCGACTGAGCGGGAAGTTGAGTTTGACGGGGTCTTTTGTGTCGACGACGACCTGGGTAACCTCGAGTCGCTGGTAGCCGACTGAGGAGATGACCATTGTGTGCGTTCCGTAGGGCACGCGCTTGATAGTGTAGTTGCCGTCGAGGTCGGTCTGTGCACCCAGGGTCGTGCCCTGGATCATGACGGTGGCACCGATAATGGGTTCACCGGTTTCGGAATTGAGCACGGTGCCGGTGATTCGACCGTTCTCGGCTGCCTGGACCGTGACGGTCGAGACGAGCAGCAGGAGGATCATCAGACTCGAGATGAGAACAGGCCGGTGTTTCTTCCGTGAAACGTGGATGTTCATTTTCCCTTTGAAATTGCGATTCATCGCCTTACCTCATTCTTCCCAAAATAGTTCAGCGGTTTCTTTCTTTGTTCTCGCGCTCACCCGGGCTGGTAGTGGGCGATAGCGAGCCTCAAGGGTGTCCTTTTTATGTTAGGACTGTATTAGACCTCTGTATCAATCTGTTAAGAAGTACCGGAAAGTGAGTGTTGCTGGGGCGGTTTGCCGTGCCTTTGGTGGTCCGGGAGCCGGCTCGGATGCGGATAAGAAAAAGCGCGACAACGCGGCCGTCATCGGGCCGGAAGGCGCACAGTATGGTTGTTTCCCCACTCATCTTAGTGGGTAGAAAACGTATTTTTGTTAGGAATACATTAGAGGCAATTTACGAATGAATGAGAACGAGAAAGCGTGATATCGGGTGTGGATCAAGTGTTGGTTGAGGATTTGGGGTTAATGTTATGCAGGCGCATGCGGTAGCCCACACCGCGAACAGTTTCGATGCGTTTGCCGTATTTACCGAGATTTTTCCGTAGGCCGACGACCTGGACATCGACGGCTCGTTCACTGATGACCTGCCGTGGTCCGTGGATAGTCAGGGCAATCTCATGACGGGAGACAGCCCGTCCGCAGTTGTCGGCGAGCAGGCGGAGGATTTCGAATTCTGAGGGGGTGAGTTTGATTGGCCTGTTATTGATGCGGACTTCGCGGGTACCATCGTGAATTTCAAGGTCGGCCAGTCGTATGCGTGTTGTTTGCTGTTTCCACAGGCGGCAGCTTCGGCGCAGCACGGCCTGGATGCGACTGACGAACACGAGGCTGGAGAATGGGGATGTGATGAACTCATCGGCGCCAGCTTCGAGGCCATCGACAACCGCGGATTCATCGGCATTCAGCCCGACGAGTATGATGAGGGTGCTGACGGTGGCAGCGTGGCGTTTGAAGGTCCTAATGAGTTCGCAGACCTCGAGGTCTATGGATTCTATGTCAATGACAATAAGCCGGGGTTGGCGGGATTGTGCAAGGCTGGAGCCCTCGCGAGCGGTTGATGAATGGACAACCTGGCAGCCGGCCTTTTCCAATGACGAGCGCATCAGTCCGGCCAGCACGGGGTTGGCGGTGATAGTGAGGACCCATTTACCGATCATGTTGTCTCAATCCTATGTCGCTTAGAGGCAATCATGTTATTGTGTCCGTGGCGAGTTAGGAGAATGTTATCTTAGTGGCAAAGATTTGTTAATTTCTGTGAGCGAAACGTGAGAGCTCGACAGTTTTGAGAGTGATGTGTACATTGAAGTGGGCAAAGAACATTCGTTGAATGCAGGAGATGAGTCACGGTATGAGCAATAAGACTAGACGTTACATCCAGATTTACACTGGTTTGGGTAAGGGCAAGACGACGGCAGCGTTGGGCCAGGCAGTCAGGGCTGCGGGTAGCCGTCTGCGCACGCTGGTGATCATGTTTATGAAGGATTTTCCGTACGGGGAGGTGCGGGCGCTCAAGCTGATGGACGAGTTCATTACGGTTGAGCGTTATGGCAATGACGACTTTGTCCTTAGCAAGACGCCTCCCTCTACCAGGGACAAGCAGATTGCCGCAGAGGCACTGGATCGGGCGCGGGAGGCGATGGGCAGTGGTGAGTTTGACATGGTGGTGCTGGATGAAATCTGTGTGGCGCACTATTTCAAACTGGTGACGGAGGAGCAGGTGCTGGAGTTGATGGACCTGAGGCCGGTGACGGTGGAGCTGGTATTGACGGGGAGATACTGCCCCGAGTCCTGGATTGCGCGCGCCGACCTGGTGACGGATATGGGCGAGGTGAAGCACTACTACACGCAAGGGGTGCTGGCCCGGAAGGGGTTTGAATCGTAGGCTGGCGACAGCGGCGGGGGCCACCGGGGGTCAGACGTGGTTGCGGAGCATGAGCTCCTTGGGATGCGGCGAGAGGTATATTTGATCGGCCAGGTAAGTTACCTCGTACTTATCCACATAGCGTTTGATAAGGGTTAGTGGTACGATGAGTGGCACGAGTTGCTTGTGGTAGTCATCGATGACGGCGAGCAGGTATTGTTTGTCGTCGGCTTCCAGGTACTTCTTGAAGAAACCGACGATGTGGAGCAGCACGTTGACGTGCTTTTTCGTTGTGCTTTTGGTCTTGAGACCTTCCATGAACAGGCGGCTGTATTCCTCGCGGAAGCTGTCGGGCTGATGGTCGGCGATGGCGGCGACGAGTTTGCCCATTTGCGTGTAATGTTCTGGTGAGTGCGCCAGTAGCAGGTACTTGTGGACTGTGTGGAAGCGTACGACATCCTTGCGGGAGAAGCGACCGTCAAACAGCATTTGGAGTCGGTGGTAGGCGAAGACGCGGACAATGAAGTTCTCGCGCAGGTTGATGTCGTGCAGTCTCCCCTCTTCTTCGACGGGTAGCAATGGGTAGTCCTTGAGCAGGTATTCGGTGTACATACCGACGCCGTTTGAAGAAGCTGCGTTGCCGTTGGAGTGGAAGAGTTTCACACGTTCCATACCGCAGGATGGGGATTTGCTTTTGAGGATGTATCCTGAGAGTCGGTGTTTGGCGAGTTGTTTGACGCGTGTGTCGGAGTAGCGGCGCATTTTGGTGGTCCAGTCCTTACCGGAGCGCACACCGACCATATGGATGCCCTCGGGGGAATCGACGAGGTGTACGGCTTCACGGGGCACGCCCATACCGATTTCCATCTCCGGGCAGGAAGGTATGAATTCAAAGTACTCACCGAGGATATCGGTAATGAAGCGGTCGCGCTTATGACCGGAATCGAAGCGGACGTTTTCGCCGAGGAGGCAGGTTGAGATTCCCACCTTGATCGGAGCGTCTTTCCTGCCACGGTACTTCATAGCATCCTTTCGTGTATGGAGGCAAGACAAGCAATAGGGTCGTAAAAAGCAACAAACATTGCGATCAGTTCTCCTCTGTAGCGAGGGCGAGTTTGACGGACTGTGCGAAGGACATGGGAGTGAAATCAAACAGCTCAAGACGGGCATTGTCTCGACAGACGGTTTCATTGCGAACGGACTCGATCAGTTCCCTGGCCAGGCTGGCCTTTATGGGCGTCACGAGATTGACCCAGTACGAGGACAGTCGCGGGGTGAGCACGGGTACCTGGATAATGAGTCGTTTGAGGTTCATGATGTCGGCGACGGTGGTCATCATATCTCTATAGGAGAGGACATCGGGTCCACCGATATCCACGGTACGACCAGCAAGGTTGTCATCGGCAACAGAGCGGCTCAGATACTCGATGGCGTCATCGACGGCAATGGGCTGGGTGTTGACGAGGACCCATTTGGGGCAGATCATGAAGGGCAAGCGCGAGACGAGGTGTTTGATCATCTTGAAGGATACGCTTCCTGCTCCGACAACAACGGCGGCGCGCAGTTCGGTGACCGGGATCTGTGAGGTTCGCAGGATGTCTCCCACCTCGGCACGGCTTCGCAGGTGAGCGGAGGAGCTTTGCTGTGAGGCACCCAGTCCGCCGAGATAGATGATACGTCGGACGCCAGCCGAGGTCGCTGCGTCAGCGACATTAGTGGCTATCCGGCGGTCGATTTCCTCGAATGACTGATTGCGACCGCCCATAGAATGAACGAGATAGACGATGGTTTCCACGTCGGCGAAGACAGGTGCCAGGGAGTTTTCATCCAGCAGGTCTCCAGTGAGAAGTTTCACCTGAGGTGGCAGTACATCTTGTGCTCGGCTGAGGTCACGGACGAGGGCACTGACGGTGAGGCTCTCGGCAGCGAGGCGACTCACCAGACGTTGGCCGACATAGCCGGTTGCACCGAGGATCAGGACTCTCATGATGGCCTTCGTGGTGAATCGGTTGATTGTTCCGGGGAATCGACAGTTGAACTATCGAGTGGTGGCAGGAGGCTGTCGATAACCTCGGCCCGGAAGTCAAAGATGTGATTGAGTTTACGTTTGACGGTCACAGCGTGCATGAGACGGCCCAGCCATCCCATCGGCAGAGCATAACGCACGGTGTCTGTCATGAGGGTGCCCTGAGGGGTCTCCTCGAAGGTGTGCGTATGGTGCCAGAAGGAGTAGGGTCCTTTGATGGAGACATCGGTGAACCGATCCGGCGGGTCATAGGATTCGATCAGTGTGGTCCATCGTACGCGCAGTGGTCCGAGGACTCTCACGGTATAGTCGAGGACGGCGCCGGCCCGCATGAGGATGGGGCGCGGGGTGAGAATGACGAAGCCCATGTGATCGGGAGTTATTCTTTCGAGGTTTTCCGGTCGCTCGAAGAACTGGAAGACCTCCTGCCGTGGCCTGTGAATGACCTGCTTTCGTCTGAGTGTGTAAACTTTCATCTGTCAGGAGTCCTTTGGTTGAGGATGGCGGTTGGCGATATACTCCTCGACATCGAATTTGCGCCGACACCCTTCATAGCTCATATATCTAATCTTGCCGAAAATGTCACGTTCAAACCAGGGGCGGTCGTGGACGCCGCCAATTGACCAGGCGATGCCGGTGTAGCCGTTGGGGTCGCGGCCATCGAGCTGGTAGCGATCGTTCAGATAGATGGCATGGCGCAGGGCATCCTGCGGCGTGACGGACCACTCGAGCAATTTCTTTGCCCAGTACATGCGAAGGTAGCCGTGCATCGCACCGGCGACAGTCAGGTGGTGCTGGGCGGCGTTCCACAGGCGGTCGTGAGTTTGGGCGTTATCGAGTTGGTCGCGCGAGTAGACGTACTCGCGCGGGTCGCCCTGATGCTCGTTGAGGGTTTGTTGTGCCCAGTTCGGGAAGG
>CAZXRO010000181.1:0-6025 GCA_964642435.1 uncultured Ignavibacteriales bacterium | reverse complement strand
ATCGACATGCCAACACATCGGGAGCTGATTGCCAACCGGATGTCGATCAAGGAAATTGAGGATTATATCGGGGCCGATTCGCTGCGTTACTTGTCAATCGATGGTATGCTGTCGATGCCCTCGCTGCCGCGCACGACCTTCTGCTCCAGTTGCTTCTCGGGCAAATACGTTATGAAGGTGCCTCAGGTGAATGGCAACAAGCTCAAGCTGGGAAAGGGCTGACAGCCCACAGCGGCTGGAGTCAAGCGGGTACTTATCACCTCAAGCAAAATGGCCGGGCATGTACCCGGCCTTGATCTTCTGATGCGCGATGCAGGGTGGCCTACAGGAAGGCGATCAGCGACATCTGCGAGAGCTTAAGCAGTTCACCCGGGAAGAACCCCAATCCCAGCGTACCTATCGCCGTTACAAACAACACAACGATCACAGCCGTCGAGAAGGGTACGGGGGTCCAGGCGCCTTCATACGTGTCGAAGTATGACACCTTGACAACTCGCAGATAGTAATACACCGACAAGAAAGAGTTCATCACGCCAATAATGGCCAGCCAGATGAAGCCGTTGTTCACAGCCGCTGAGAACAAGTAGAACTTACCGAAAAACCCAACCGTTGGCGGGAATCCGGAGAGAGCGAACATGAACAGCGCCAGCACCGCCGACAGGTACGGGTTGGCCTTGGCCAGCCCCGCCAGCTCCGAGAAATTGGATTTGCTGCCGGCCCGCGTCTCAAGGAGTGTCAGCACGGCGAAAGCACCGGTGTTGAACATCATATACGCCACCAAGTAGAACACCGCAGCGGATACGGCACCTTGAGTGCCAACTGCCAGAGCGATGAGTATGTACCCGGCGTGGGCGATTGAGGAGTAGGCCAACATGCGCTTGACATTATCCTGCCTGAGTGCCATAACGTTGCCCACAGTCATCGTGAGCACCGCCAAGACCCAGAAGAGGTTGGCCAACACATCGAGATCGCCGAAACCAAACGTGAAGATCCTGAAAAGCACCGCAAAGCCGGCTGCCTTCGGGCCTACCGAAAAGAACGCCGTCACGGGCGTGGGGGCTCCCTGGTATACATCGGGCACCCAGGCATGGAACGGCACCGCCGCCACTTTAAAGCCAAACCCGATAAGCACCAGCGCACCACCCAGCGACAGGTAGAGATCGAAATTACTGACAATGAAATTGAAGTCGGTCACCAGGCGCCGCAAATCGGTCGTTCCTGAGGCACCAAACACGAACGCAATTCCCATCAGCAGGAAGCCGCTGGCAAAGGCACCCATCAGGAAGTACTTGATACCGGCCTCGTTCGACTCCAGCGAACGTCGAGCAAACCCGGCCATGACGTACAGTGGAACCGACATAATCTCCAGGCCGAGAAACATGACAACCAGATCGGAAGTGTTGGCCATGACCATCATGCCCATAGTCGAGATCAGCAACAGGGCATAGAATTCGGGACGATTGATCCCGCGCTGTGTGAAGTAGCGCACTGCCAGAAGCAGCGCCAGTATAGACGACACACAGAAGATGATCTTGAACATGGCCCCATAATTGTCACAGGTGACCATGCCAAAGAAGCCGGAGGCCTGCTCTCCCCACTGGTTGGCTGACAGCACCAGCGCAATGACCAGCCCCACGAAGCCGATAGCCGGCGCGCCGCGTTGCATGGAGCGGGCAAAAGCAAACAACAGGATAACGACAGAGGTTATCAACAGTGTCAGCTCGGGGCCGATCAGGCTCAGGTCAATTGATGCTACAGCTTCATCTATCATTCGGCTTCATCCTGCCAGTTGTCTATTCCGTTGCGTTAGGCGACGACCGCCGCCATACTCAGAACCCTCATCCACCACCGAAGCCCAGCTTGACCTCGCCGTTCTCGACAATCACCGGCACGATTCGCTGGCCCTTCGAAAGATCGAGCACCTCTTCTTTGGCACCCTCGACCTGGTGGACGTTGATCTCTCTAAAATCGATTCCGCTATCTGTGTAGTGCTTCTTGGCTGCCGCGCAATACGGGCATCCATCCTTCACATAAATCGTCACATCACTCATCTGTTGTATCCTCCTGCTCCGGTGCAAATGTTACGGTTGTCGTCGCAGCCGTCGCGGGCTGCTCGATACGCGTCAGTTCCCAGGTAACCGGATCGAGCTGAACGGACTTGGCTCGACTCACCTGTTGCAGCACGTTCTTGACAGCCGGTTCGATTCGGTCAAAGAACGGCTTCGGATAGACACCGATCCAGAAAATGAGTACGACCAACGGGATCATGATAATGTACTCACGCGCATTCATGTCCGTCAGCTTCTCGTTCTCGGGATTGGTCACCTTGCCGTACATGACCCGCTGATACATCCATAACATATAGCAGGCAGATAAGATCACACCGGTCACGGCAAACACACCGTACCAGGTGTTCATCTGGAAGACACCCAGCAGTATGAGGAACTCACCGACAAAACCGTTGGTGAACGGCAGTCCGATCGATGAGAGAGTCGTAATCATGAAGAACGTCGCAAACACCGGCATAACCTTGGCCACACCGCCAAACTCGGAAATCAGTCTGGTGTGACGCCGGTCATAGATCATCCCCACCAGCAGGAACAACGCGCCGGTAGATACGCCGTGGTTAATCATCTGCATCACGGAACCTTCCAGCCCCTGGAGATTCAGTGCAAACATCCCGAGCATCACGAATCCCATATGCGAAACCGAGGAGAACGCCACCAGGCTCTTCACATCCTTCTGCACCATAGCCACCAGGGCACCATAGATGATGGCGATGATGCTGAGCACGCAGATGTATGGCAGGAAAGCGACCGTGGCATCCGGGAACATGGGCAGACAAATGCGAATGAAACCATAGCTACCCATCTTCAGCAGCACACCGGCCAGGATGACCGAGCCTGCAGTCGGTGCCTCAACGTGGGCGTCGGGCAACCATGTATGCAGCGGCCACAACGGCACCTTGATCGCAAACGCAAGGGCAAATGCTGCAAAGAGCCAGGCCTGCTCGTTAAACGCAAGCGGCATGGCAATCAGCGCCTGGATATCAAATGAATAGACTCCCGCCATCGCCTGGTACTTGAAGACCAGATAGAGAATCGCGACCAGCATCAACAACGAGCCAAACATGGTGAACAGGACGAACTTGATAGCCGCATACACGCGGCGGGGCCCACCCCAGACACCGATAAGGAAGTACATGGGGATCAACATAACTTCCCAGAAGACATAGAACAAGAACAGGTCCAATGATACAAACACACCGATCATACCCGTCGTCAACAGAAGGATACTGATGTAGAATCCCTTGACCCCGGTCTTGATGGAGTTCCATGAACTGAGAATCGCCAGAACCGTGAGCACGGTGGTCAAAACGATCAGCAGCAATGAGATGCCATCGATACCCAAATGATAGCTGATCCCCACGCTGTTGACCCAGGGAACATTGACCTCGAACTGCATGCCGGTGGCAAGCGGATCGAACAGGGCATAGACCAGGAACGATATGAGCATCGTCACAAAGGCAATGATCAAACTCAGCGACTTAATCGAATCATGTCGCTCCTTCGGCACCAGCAACAGCAGTACCACTCCCAGCACCGGGAAGAACGTCAAATATGTCAGTATATCACCAATCATCGCTTACCAATACAGGAAGTATCCCACCAAGGCTACCACGCCCAGCACAAACACTGTGGCGTATGAACGTAACCGACCGGTCTGAACCCGTCGGACCAACTGCGAAATGTCGGCATAGATAGTCGCAAAACCGTTGATCAGCCCATCGATAATGAGCACATCGACGATCTTCCAGAGAAACACCGACCCTGAAACCAGCGGGCGGACAACCACTGCGCCGTAGATCTCATCAACATAGTACTTGTTAACCAGCATTGTCTGCAGTCCGGAGAACTTCGTCGCCAAAGTGGTAGACAACTCCGGGCGCTTCTTGTAAAGCATGTAGGCCGCAAAGATTGCAAACAGCACCAGAACTACCGTCAACCCCATCAACAAGAACTCGGTTGCGGCGCTGGACCCTGCTGCCGCAAGGGCGTGCGAGGCAGCCTCCTGATGTGGCCCGGCAATGACCGGCGCCAGCCAGTGCTCGAAGTGATTCGTCACGCCAAACACGTGAGGAATACCAACCCATCCACCGACTACAGAAAGCACCGCCAGCACCACCAGCGGCATTGTCATAGACCGGGGCGATTCATGCAAGTGGTGCTTGACCTCGCTGCTCATACGTTCCTTGCCGTAGAAGGTCATGTAGATCAGGCGGAACATGTAGAACGCGGTCAGACCGGCGGTTATGAACCCAATAATCCACAACACGATATGGCCATGCGAGGACGAGAACGCTTTCCAGAGGATTTCGTCTTTCGAGAAGAACCCCGAAAACCCGGGGATCCCGGCAATGGCCAGAGTCGCCAACAGCATCGTGATAAACGTAATCGGCATGTACTTCTTCAGCCCGCCCATCTGGCGCATATCCTGAACATCCGACATCCCGTGAATCACCGAGCCGGCAGCCAGGAACAGCAGGGCCTTGAAGAAGGCATGTGTCATCAGGTGGAAGATACCCGCTGTGAACGCCGCCACACCACAGGCGAGGAACATATAGCCAAGCTGGCTAACGGTCGAGTAAGCCAACACGCGCTTGATATCGTTTTGCGCAGTACCAATAGTCGCGGCAAACAGCGCCGTCGCAGCACCAATGATCGCCACCACAGCGAGCGCATCGGGAGCCATCATATACAGCACACTGGAACGGGCCAGCATGTAGACTCCGGCGGTAACCATGGTAGCGGCATGGATCAGGGCTGAAACCGGCGTTGGGCCCTCCATGGCATCCGGTAACCAGACATACAGCGGGATTTGCGCGGATTTACCGGTCGCACCGACGAACAGCAGCACGCAGGCGGTCGTAATCAGGGCACCACCCGCCATGAAGACAGCCGGTGCAGCCGCCATGACCTCCGTGAACTGCAGCGACCCAACCTGCCAGAAGATTATGAACATCCCCAACAGGAAACCGGCGTCACCAATGCGGTTGACGATGAATGCCTTCTTGCCGGCATCGGAGGCTGACTTCTTCTCAAACCAGAAACCAATCAGCAAATACGAGCACAGCCCCACACCCTCCCAGCCGACGAACATGAACGGGAAACTATCGGCCAGCACCAGGACGAGCATGGAGAACGTGAACAAATTCATGTAGGTAAAGAAGCGCCCGAAACTCTTATCGTGGCTCATGTAGCCGATCGAGTAGATGTGAATCAGGAACCCGACTCCCGTCACGACCAGAATCATGACCGCCGAGAGAGGATCGAGCAGGAAACCGATATTGACCTGCAACGCGCCAGAGGGGATCCAGGTGAACAACACCTGCTCCATCACCCGCTGACCCTCCGGGAGTGCTCGAAGATCAAAGAACAGCATGACCGCGACAATGAACGACAGGCCCACTGAGGCGCACGCGATGAAATTCACGGCGGCTCGCGGCAGACGGCCCAGCAGCAGCCCGTTGATCAGAAAACCGATCAGGGGAAACAGCGGAACCAGATAAATGTATTCGGCCATGAGTTCAGTTCCCTACCACTTGAGAATGCTAATGCGGTCGATATTAATCGTATCGCGGTTTCTGAAGATCGTTATTACCATCGCCAGGCCAACCGCCACCTCGGCCGCAGCCACCGTCAGAACCAGGAACACAAAGGCATGCCCATCGACAACATTGAGCGCCCGCGAAAACGCGATCAGCGCCAGGTTGGCCGAATTGAGCATCAACTCCACACACATGAACAAGACAATAATGTTGCGGGAAACCAGGACCCCGACAGTGCCGATGGCAAACAGCACACCGGCCAGCACCAAAAACGCACTTACCGGCATTCTAACTCGCTTTCTCCTGTGACGATTCACCCCGCGACTCAATGAGCTGCTTCTTCTGGGCAGCCTCACGCTCGGTTTCACGCTTCGCAATGACCACGGCGCCGACAATCGCAACCAGTAACAGCACTCC
>CAZXRO010000180.1:0-6033 GCA_964642435.1 uncultured Ignavibacteriales bacterium | reverse complement strand
GGGCCAGGTACAGGCACCATTGTTCGTGGTGGTGGCGCATGAAGGCGATCACGTGATCGGCATGCCGTCCGCTGGCAGTCAAGGGCAGGTATTCGCCCTTTTTGTATAGGTCCGGGTGGTCATGGCGATGCTTGAGGGCCCGTTGGGTGGTGAACAGCTTGATATGACCGCTGTACATATTGTCCTTGAGATAGGTGAGCAGTTCACCGGTGTGATCGCGGTCAAAGCTGTTGATTTTCCTGATGGCATCGCGTCGGGTCTGGTAGTCGACCGGTCGGCGATTGTCGGGGTCGACCATGCTCAGGTCCCAGGATTCCGCCCCCTGGTAGAAGTCCGGGATCCCGGGGCTTCCGATTTTCAGGATGAGCTGGCTGAGCGAGTTGAGCATTCCGAACCAGGCGACACGTCGCCAGAAAGGGATGAACGAATCGAGGAATCGGCGATCGTTGTCGGGATTCAATATATGTTCAATGAATCCGGTAAAGGCCTGCTCATAGGCAGCATCGGGCTTGATCCAGGCGGTATGCACCTTGGCTTCGCGGACGGCCTTGACGGCGAACTGCTTCATGCGCTCGATAAACTGGTGGCGGTCATTCTCAAAGAATGGCCAATGGGCGATGAGCGCCTGGTAGAGGAAGTATTCATCGTTCTTGTCCGGTGCCCTGGCTCCCTGGACGACTTTTCGGCCGGTATTCAGGCGCCGCCACAGGCGGACATGCTGGTCGAAGTCCTGGGGAATTTCGCTGAGGACATTGAGTCGACAGCGGGCGTCCTCGCCCCGCTTGGTGTCGTGGGTGGCGGTCGTGTTGAGTGTGTGCGGGCAGGTTTCGAGCCGGTGCTGATTGAAGCTATGGAAGGACTCCACCGAGATACCGAACCGGCTGGGGTCGCTTCCGACTTCGTTGAGGGACAGGAGCCGGTTGTAGATATACAGGCAGGTATCCTCGACGCCTTTGGCCATGAGCGGTCCGGTGATTTGCTGGAAGCGCATGACGAAATCGACGGCTTGTTCGCGTTCCTGTTCGGTAGCCATGGCGCGGTGGTCCAGCAGCAGGAAATGCTGGATGAAGTCCAGTTCGTGGAGCAGTCCGGGGTTGTGTTGCCGGGCTTGGTCGGCGGCCTGTTTGATATAGCGGCGATCGGCATCGCTGAAATGGTCTTCGGTTACATAGGTGCGGTAGACCGGGAAGTAGGACATGACCTCCACGAGGGCGCGCCGGAGCCCATAGAGGGTGATATCGTTTCCATGGCGGTTACGGGCAGAGATGCGCTTGAGGAAGTAGGCAAGGTTTTCGATGTTACCGGCGAGGTGCTTGTCGATCATAAGTCTTTTCTTGCGGGCGACGAGTTCCGGCCACTTGATGCGTATGCCGGTCAGTTGAGCATAGAGCTTGTCGAAGGCCTGCGAGTGATCCTGTTGGCATTGCACCTTATTGACGGCATTGAGGAAATCGTAGCCGGTGGTACCGCAGACATTCCAAACTGACGGGAGGTCTTCGTCATCCTCGAGGATCTTCTCCGCGACAACGAAGCAATCGGGGGCGGTTTCCTTGAGCCATTGCAGATACTGCTCGGGATTCAGCAGGCCATCGATATGGTCGATCCGCAATCCGGTGAAGACGTTGCGACGGGCCATATCCCGGATGAGCTGGTGGGTCAGGTCAAAGACGGTTTTATCTTCGAGGCGCACGCAGATGAGGTCATTGATGGTAAAGAAGCGCCGGTAGTTGATTTCCTGAGAGGCGACTTTCCAGAAGGCCAGCCTGAAGTACTGCTCATTGAGGAGGCGATCGAGTTCGTTGAAGCTGTCGGCATCGCCGGGGGAGCCGTTGAAGGTCCTGAGGGTGGCCTCGACGAAGTCTCTGATGTCGGAGTTGGTGTTGTACAGTTCCCAGAGGAGTTTCTTGGACAGGCGAATGCGACGGTACCGGTCCTCGCGGTGCGTGCCGCCGGGGAGGTCATCGAGCGTGTGCACGGTACCCAGGTAGCGGATGAGATCGGGGTGCTGCTGGCCGAGTGCCTGTTCGAGCGCATCGAGATTGTGCGTGAAGACCTGGACATAGGACTCAATGCGTACGGGCAGGCGGAGGTCGTAGTAGTTGATGCTCAGTCCGGTTTTGTCGTAGACGAGTTTGATGTCGCCGCTTTCGAGGGCCTTGCCGTAGAAGCTGCCGAGGAATGGGGCCAGTACTCTCCCCTGCAATCCCTCATAGACGTGGTCCCAATCGATATCGAAGATGTGGGCGTACTCTGAGGCCCGGCCGTTTTCGAGTACATCCATGAGCATGGTGTTGCCTGAGTTGTAGGCCATGTGGTTGGGCACGATATCCTGCAGCCAGCCCATGTGGTGGTCGGTCAGCCTGGCATGGAGGGTATCGACGCCCTTTTCGCCCCCGATCTCATCGTTGAGGGCGGCGGGATTGACGACATCATAGCCGTGGGTGCTGCCGGGTGCGGAGGCGAAGATGGGTGAGAGATAGATATCGGAAATGCCCAGGTCATGGAGAAAGCCGACGAGGTCGGCGGCCTGACGCAGGCCGAAGCCGGGTTGGATTTGCAGACGATATGTGGCCGTGGGTATACGCATGCCGGTTAGAGACTCACGCCGAGGGCCTGGCCGAGGTGATCAAAGGCCTGTTGCCAGGGTGTGGATTGGTGGTTTTCCTCGTGGTCGACACCGGCCGGGACTTTGGCATGGTCGCCCTGCCGGGCCATTTTGAAGTAGCGGTTTTGTGCCTGCCAGACATCGAGATCGAGTCCGGCCTCGGCAAACAGCGCGAGGAGTTGCCGGAGGGTCTGCATGAGCGACATATTCTCCGGGTCAGACTCAAGGGCGGCCATGAGGTTGTTGACACGCTCGCTGGCCAGAAAGGAGATGCGGGTTCGTTCGAGGTCGATATCGAGACGTTTTGCTTCCCTGAAGAGCCGTTCGAGGTCCCCGAGATCGACCTCCGGGCGGCCCAGTGCCTGGCGGATGTCGCTGTTGATGACAAACGAGACGGTGGTGCCCAGTACCCGGGGGAGCGGTATATTCATGCCGGAGGTAGCCTGCACGAGGGCGTAGTGGCGGTGGTAGGTCTGCCGGTACATGTGCTCCACCTCGGTAAGCATCTCTTCGATGATCTGGTGCATAACGCGGCGCTGCTCGTCCTTGAACAGGTGGCTCAGTGAGTAGGTTTGATCGCCAAGGTGCTGGTTGATGAGGGACATGACCTCGGCGAGGTTGCTGTGTTCGAAGGCGGTCAGGATGTCCTGCTGTACCTTGAGGAAGTCCTCTGATTCCATGTCGCAGCGGACACCGCCGAGGAGATTCTGCTCACCGAGGTGGACGGCTCCGAAGTGCACGGGAGTTTCCTCGAGGGTGATTTTCGATTGGAGCAAGGCCTTGCCGACCACGACCCGTTGGCGGCCGAGCTCGCGACGTTCAAAGGACTCGCTTTGCACGTGATAGCTGTAGATATCGCCGGCGGCCTCGGATTCATCGGAGAACAGGGAGGACACGGCGTGGTGGGCTCCGACGCGTGACAGGTCGACGACGCCGGGCTGGACGTATCGCCGGTACACCTCTGCCCCGGTCTTGAGGTCGGGGACATTGGAGGGGGCGCGCTCGAGCAGCCGGATGTAGGCAGGTTCGAGGTCGATACCGGAAACATCACGGGCGAGCTGCATGGCGCGGGCGGCGTACTGGATGACCTGGACGGTTTCGATGCCTGAGATGTCATCGAAGAACCATCCACACGAGGTGTACATGAGCATGGCGTGGCGCTGCATTTCGAGCAGCTTGAGGAGCTTGACGCGCGAGGAGGCGGGCAAATCGGGTGTGGCGAATTCTGAAAGAAAGCGATTGATGGACTTGTCGGAGCGATCCAGGACGACATCGATGTAGCCATCGCGGGCCTTCCAGGGGTCGGTCAGGATGGGTTCGGCGTGTTCGGTGTAGACCAGGGCGAGGCTGTCGCGCAGCCAGTCCATCGCGCCGCGGAGGGTAGCTCTCCAGGTTTGCTGCCAGCCGGGGTTCATGCCGGAATTGCAGCCACAATCGGAGCGCCAGCGCTCGACGCCGTGCACGCAGCTCCAGGAGGAGTTTTCGAAGATCTCGGCCTCCCATTCGGGCGGGTAGCGGTCGAGGAACTCGGCGTAGATGGTCAGTTCGACGTCCTCGGTTTGCTCGATGCTATACAGGCAGTAGGCAAGGGCCATATCGCCGAAGCGGTGGTGGTGGCCGTAGGTTTCGCCATCGGTGGCGACGTGGACGAACTGGGGGCCATTGGGTTCCTTGTCGAAAGTATCCAGCAGACGTCGGGCGAACCGTTGGCCGTCATCGAGCACACCGCCGAAGGCGACATCCTGAGCAACGGGGCCATCATAGAAGAACAGGGCTATCTCTTTGCCGGATGGCAGCTTGCAGGTGTATGCGCGTCGCGGATCGACGGTGTCGCCACTGACATCTTCCCATTGTTTCTCACCGGCCTTGCGGACTCGTTTGGCCTGGCGCGGGGCGAGGATGGTGAAGCGGATGCCGTGCTCGACGCAGAGTTCGAGGGTTTCGATATCGACGGCCGTCTCGGCGAGCCATATTCCCTCGGGGCGGTCACCGAAGCGTTGCTGGAAATCTCGGATGCCCCAAATAATCTGGGTGCGTTTGTCGCGGGTGTTGGCCAGGGGCATGATCAGGTGATTGTAGACCTGGGCGAGGGCGGCGCCGTGGCCATTGAAGCGTTCCTTGCTGAGTTGGTGGGCTTCCTTGATGGCCGCGTATGTCTCGGGTTCATGGCGTTCCATCCAGGAAAGCAGAGTGGGGCCGAAATTGAAGCTGATGCGCGAGTAGTTGTTGACGATGTCGACGATGCGCCGGTCGTCATCGAGAATCCGCGAGGCGGTGTTGGGTGCATAGCATTCGGCGGTGATGCGCGAGTTCCAGTCGTGGAAGGGATAGGCTGAGTCCTGGAGTTCGACTTCCTCGAGCCAGGGGTTTTCGCGCGGGGGCTGATAGAAGTGGCCATGTAAGCAGACGAATCGGTTCATTTTTTTCCCTTGTGATATAGAACAATGCTCCACGGGGCGCAGAGTACGGACTGTCCGGTCTGCAGGGTCCGAGGAGAGGTTGACCCGGGTCCGCCCCATTGCGGTTGGGCCGAGTCGAGTAACAGATTGTAGGCGCCTGTCACCAGCGGTGAGAAGACGTCGGTGTCGTGATCGGCCAGACAGAGGATGAAGACAACCTCGCTGTCCGTTTGTGTTCTGCGGACACTCAGTACCCTGGTTTCGTTGTCAACATGGACGGTGAGTGCCTTCAGATCGGGAATAGCGAGCGCCGGGACGGTGCGCCGCAGTTCGATCAGCCGTTTGTAGAAGGCCAGCATAAGCGAGTGGTGGCCCGACAGATGGAGGTCCCAGTCCAGCTTGGCGGAGGTGAAGGTGTTTTCGGACTGGGGATCGGGCGGGGTATCCTGCCAGTTGAAGCGCTTGAATTCCTCAAGGCGTCCGTTTCTGACGGCCTCGACGAGATCGGGGTCACCGTGGCTGATGAAATATGGAAACGGTGCGGGTTCGGCGTATTCCTCCCCCATCCAGAGCATGGGGACGTTGGGGCCGAGGAGCGCCGCGCCGGCGGCGAGTTTGAGGGCCTCGAAGTCGACAAGAGCGGTCAGGCGTTCGCCCATCATACGGTTACCGACCTGATCGTGATTCTGGGAGAAGACAACGAACTGGTCGGCGAAGCAGCCATCGGTAGCGTTGCCATGGTGTCGTTTGCGATATGAAGAGTAGCGCCGGTCATAGACGAAGCCCTGGCGGTATGCTTTGGCGAGGTCCTCGAGTTGGCCGAAATCTTCGTAGTAGCCGCCGTTTTCGCCGGTGAGCAGGGTATGCAGGGCGTGGTGGAAATCATCGGACCACTGGGCCGGGAGGCCGTAGCCGCCGTTGGTACGGGGACGGATAACCCGGGTATCATTGAGGTCGCTCTCGGCGATGAGGATGGCCGTGCGGCCGGTGCTTTGAGCGAAAGCGTCGGTGCGCTCTGCCAGCTCCTGG
>CAZXRO010000179.1:0-6045 GCA_964642435.1 uncultured Ignavibacteriales bacterium | reverse complement strand
GAAGAACATGAACGGAATCTCCGAGAGCGCTATCGCCGTTAGCTCAATCCCGGTCATCGACACCGCCGCCGCCAGTGCCGCCAGGGTTGAGACGGCCCGGGATCCCAGCACCACCCAGGCAAAGGCATAGACGAGTACACAGGTCAGCGAACTCAGGAGGAGATTGGTGATCAGGACGGCCCACAGGCTGCCGTCGCTGAGCCAGAGGATGGCTGCAAGATACCAGGCATGCCCCGGACCGAATGTGAAGAATCTATGCTCGAACGCCTCGCTGCCAGAAAGGAACGCCTTGGCCATCGACAGATACAGTTGGGCGTCCGGCACAACCGTAAACATCGGCTCAAACCCGATCTGGTCTATACCGCGGGCAATCAGGGCTGCCCGCAATACCAGGGCCAGGACGAAGAGAGCCCACACCTCTGGTCGCATTGCCAGTTCGCGCAACGACCGCGGATGCGGGCGAAGGAACCGATCTTGTTTGGCGTCGGTCAAGTGTGTCTCCATTGGCGTCAACTTCGGGTGGATGGCGAAGACTACCCAGGGCGGGGAACCCAGTCAACAACTATGTGGGGCCAAAGATAAGTGTTGATTTTCCGATATTAGTAAATATATTGGCGATTGCCCCCGCGAGAGGACAACGCGACGGGCACCCCGTTAATGCCGAAGTGGTGAAACTGGTAGACGCGCTGCGTTCAGGGCGCAGTTCCCGGTTTGGGAGTGTGGGTTCGAATCCCACCTTCGGCATTTTTCTTTTGCCAAAATCTGCTGCTATCTCCCTTGGCCCAGCCTCCAAGGATGCTGCCTACAGCGATCAAATTGACAGTTGACTTCACTTGGTCTTACTCGATAACATACCGTCAGCAGCAACGCCAAGAGAGGAGCCTCTGCCCATGCACGCCTTCGGAAACATTGACATCACGACAAGAGCCGCGTACCTCACCGTCCGTATCCGTGCCGACAGGAACCCCTGTCTCCATGCTGTAACCTCTCGTTTCGTTTGCTCCCATGCCTGACACGAAGCCTTCCTATAAGCGCAAGCACCCGATCATGTGGCTGCGCTATGCCGTACTCGGCGGATTGCTGGTATACATCAGCTACGTTGGTTACATGCACCTTCAGCACCAGACAGTATATCCGCCGGTCGATGCAATCTGTCCCTTTGGCGGCCTGGAGTCGCTGTACAGCCTTGTGTTCCAGGGCGAGTTTCTGCAGCGGATATTCATCTCCTCGTTTATCCTGCTCGGCATTACGATTGTCATGGTGGCCGCCAGTGGTCGGTCGTTCTGCGGCTGGATCTGCCCGCTGGGGACGCTGCAGGGGGTATCGGCCTGGATCGGGCGTCGGGTTTTCGGTCGCAAGCAGCGGCTGAACACAAACGCCGACGGTCGCTGGCGCTGGCTGCGGTGGCCGGTGCTGGTCATATTCACGGTTGGCGCCTGGTATGGTGGCAAGCTGCTTATCCGTCCGTATGATCCCTGGGTGGTCTGGATGCACATCTGGGAACCCTCGGAGGTAATCGATGAGTTTCCGATCGGCCTGGCGGTATTGGTGTTGAGCCTGGTCGGGGCGGTGTTTGTCGCCCGGCCGTTCTGCCGCTACTTGTGCCCCATGGGGATATTCCTGGCGGCGCTCAATAAGGGTTCGGCAATGAGACTGCGCGTCAACCAGGAAAGCTGCATCCACTGCATGGCGTGCGACCACAAGTGCCCGGTGGGGATTCCGATTGAGTCAAGCACGACGGTGAGCACGACCGAGTGTATCTCCTGCGGCGAGTGCGTGCCTGTGTGTCCGGTGCCGGACACGTTGTATTTCACCCTTGGTAAGAGGCGGCGGTTCCCCCTGGCGGCACTGGGGATCACGGTCGTGGTCATCTTCTTTGGATTGCTGGGGCTGAGCAAGGTACTGGGAATCTACCAGAGTACTCCCCCGTCTGCGGAGCAGCTCGCAGCCTGCGGCGAGCAGATTACGCCGGAGGAGATTCGCGGCTATATGACCCTGGCCGGAATCGCGGCGGTGTTCGACCTCGACCTCGACAGCCTCTACGCCAATTTGGGGCTCGACCGCCACGAGGCGTCACCCTACACCAAGGCCAAGGAAGTGGCACGAGAAACCGGACGTGATTTCGAGACCGACAGTATACGGGTCGTGGTTGCGCGCATGATCGGTCTTGAGCGGCCTGTCGAGGGGTGTGATGGCAGTCCGGTCGAGACGGAGGCTCCAAAGATTCTCGGAACACACACGCTGCGCGAAGTGGCGCAGAACTCCAATATTGAATTGGGGGCGCTGTATGAGAAGCTGGGGCTTGACAGCACTGTTATCCCTCCCCACACTCCCTGCCGCGAATTGAAGAACCTGGTTGACCCGAGCTTCCATACCTCCGTTGTCCGCGAGGCCGTGACGGAGCTACAGAACGAAGCTGGTGATCAGTAACACTTCGGTTCCAGTCGGAGTGTTGATCGGCCCGGAGCCAGAATATCGCTTGGCTGATCCTTCGATGCGTAATACCATATAATCTGTTATGGCAAAGAAACGAGACAATCAGAGATTTAGAGCTGACGCAGTAGAGAATGTGGGTGATGAACTGTCGGTGCCCCGTCAGGCATTGCTGAAGATCGAAAGCAAGTTTCACCATTTCCAGACGATTCTCGAGCGGAACAACCACGTGCTCAAGCAGATGAGCGAGATGGAGGAGCGATTGCACGATGATGAGCCGATTGAGCTTAGCTATGTCCTCTCAGCGGTGCAGGAGATCCGCAGTGGTGTCGGCGAGATTGTCGAGACAATGATCGAGATGGGTGGCGAAGGGTATCGGAGCCTTGAGGAGGCCTTTGAGCGCTGCACCTGGGAAATCGAGCAACTCCAGCCGGTTACGGTGGTAATCCCCGAGGATGACTACATCATTCCCCTGGAGCGAGTCGATCGTGACCGCGCCCCCAGTGTGGGCAACAAGTGCGCTCAGCTCGGTGAACTCAAGAACAAGCTCGGACTGCCGGTCCCGGATGGTTTTGCGATCAGTGCCCACGCGTATAGCTACTTCATCGAACACAACAACCTGCAGAGCAGGATCAACGAACGACTGCGCGGTGTAGATGTCGAGGACTACGAGGAGTTGGAGCGGGTTAGCAGTGAGATTCGTGCGATGTTTACCTCGGGGCGAGTACCTGAGGACCTGGCTCACATGATCCGGTCTGCCTGTCGGGATTTGCGCCAGCGCCCCGGGGTCTACCGGTTTTCGGTCCGTTCCAGCGCTATCGGTGAGGACAGCCACTTCAGTTTTGCCGGGCAGTATGCGACGTATCTCAACTGCACCTTCCGGGAGGTGGTGGAGCGGTATCGCGATGTCCTGGCCAGCAAGTTCACTCCCAAGGCGCTGTACTATCTTGCGACCAACGCCCTGATTGAGCACAACCTGGCCATGGGAGTCGGCTGTATGGCCATGGTTCGAGCGGATGCCAGCGGCGTAATGTACACACGCGATCCGGTCAACCCGCTCGATGATGTACTGTTGATCAACTCCATTTTCGGGTTGGGCAAACTGCTTGTTGATGGTCACCAGACACCGGATACCGTACGGGTGCGACGGTCCGATGGCCGGATTCACTCAGTCTACATCGCGGTCAAACCCAACCGTTTGGTGCTGCGCGAGGAGGGCGGGACTATTGAGGAACCGCTCGACGGCTCACTACAGAACAAGTTGTCGCTTACAGAGGACCAGATACACCAGCTCTACGAGTACGCACTGCAGATTGAACAGCACTACCAAGCGCCCCAGGATATCGAGTGGGCAATTGATGACATGGGACAGATCAAGATTCTTCAGAGCAGGCCCCTGCACCTGATCGACGAACGGGAGACCGAGAATGTCGATATGACCGGCGCCGACATCCTGGCCAGCGGTGGCACCAAGGTGTACCCGGGTGCCGGATCCGGGCCGGTGTTTCATGTTACCTCACCCGGCGACATACCCGGTATCCCCGAGGGCGCGGTGGTGGTGGCGCCGCACCCGTTCGCAGGGCTGATTACTGTCATGGGCAAAGTCAATGGACTGGTGACGGCAGTGGGTGGTATTGCCAGCCACATGGCTACTATCGCGCGCGAGTTCCGAGTTCCCACTCTTGTCGGGGTGGACAACGCCTGGGATCTGACCGAGGGCGAGGTGGTTACTGTCGATGGTCTCAAAGGGCTTGTCTATCGGGGTGGCCACCCCCAGCTGGTAGCAAGCCGGCACGAACGCGACAGCAGGCGTGGTCACGAGGGAGCCTACAGTCTGCTCAAGGCCATGCTCAACCGGATATCTCGTCTCAACCTGATTCGTCCGGCGGATCCGGATTTTGTCCCTGAGAACTGCCAGACCTTTCACGACATCACCCGCTTTGCACACCAGATGGCGCTCAAAGAGATGTTCCAGGCAGCCATCGAGCTGGAAGGACCGGGACATCTCGGTGTGCACCTGAAGACAGACATTCCGCTGGACGTACACATTGTTTGTATGGGACGGGATCGCGCTCGTCACGAGAACAAGGCCATCATCACCGAGGATGAGATTGTCTCCCATACGCTCAAGGCCGTCTGGGACGGGATCAAGATGGAAGGCTGGCCATCGATGGGCCAGCAGAAGGGAATCCCTACCGGCATGACCACCAGCAACATGACCGAGGAGAAGCGCAAGACCTTCGCCGAGGACAGTTTCGCGATCGTCAGCGGGGACTACCTTCTGCTTAGCCTGCGCATGGGCTACCATGTCTCGACAATCGAGGCCTACTGCTCGGATTCGGTGACCAAGAACTTCATACGAGTGCAGCTCAAGCAGGGCGGAGCCAAGCGGGATCGGCGCATTCGGAGAATCCAGTTGATCACCGACATCCTGACCGTACTGGGATTCGACCATATGGGCAGCGGGGATTTCCTGGACAGCATGATCGCTTACCAGGACTATGACGCCATTATTGAGAAACTCAAGTTGCTCGGCCGGCTGGCGATCCTGACCAAGCAACTGGACATGGCCCTGTCATCCGATGCCGTCACCGACTGGTATACCACTGATATGTTGCGTATTCTTGGCCTTGCTGAGGATCGCGATGGCTCCTGAGGGTAGACATCCTTGCCATCGTCGTGAAACTGTGTTATCAAAGCTCTGTTCATACGCATAATCTCGAGTGAATCCGCGATCGGCTACCAACCGACCGTTTGTGGAGGAAAAATGGAGAAACTGGAATCGTACTATCGAGGTCTTCTGGAGGCTATTGGCGAGGATATTAACCGCGAGGGCCTGCGCGATACACCAAAACGCGCCGCCAAGGCCCTGGAGTTTCTTACGCAAGGCTACAAGCAGGATGTCGACGAGATCGTCAACAAGGCAGTCTTCGAGTCCGACAATGATGAAATCGTCCTGGTGAAAGACATTGAGTTGTACTCCATCTGTGAACACCACCTGCTGCCGTTCATCGGCAAGTGCCATGTCGCCTACATTCCCGATGGCAGGGTGATCGGCTTGTCCAAGGTGGCCCGGATTGTGGATATTTTCGCGCGTCGGCTCCAGATTCAAGAGAACCTGACGAACCAGATCGCCTATACGATCCAGAAGCATACCCAGGGAAAGGGAACCGCGGTTGTGATAGAGGCCCAGCACCTGTGCATGATGATGCGGGGCGTACAGAAACAGAACTCAGTGATGACAACCTCGTGTGTGCTGGGCGAATTCCATGACGACCCGAAGACACGTTCAGAGTTCTTCAGTCTACTGCGCCTGGGATCCACAGGACACAGTCGCTAAGGGATCGAAGAGAGGACTTGTCCCAATCAAGAGGTGCTTGCATGCTGCTGACAATTAGCAAGCGGTTTGAGTTTGCCGCCTCCCGGCGGTGTTTCGACCCGGCGCTCTCGGATAAGGAGAACATGGCGCTTTATGGTCAATCGGCGCTGGCGCGATTCGGCCACGGTGCAAATTTCTTCCCCTATTTTGTCTTCAGCGGCGATGTCGATCCGGTGACAGGTATGCTGATCAATGTAGTCATCATCAAGGAGCGGCTGAAGCCGATCATAGAT
>CAZXRO010000178.1:0-6053 GCA_964642435.1 uncultured Ignavibacteriales bacterium | reverse complement strand
CGTGGTTGCCTCATTCGACAAGGAAGACTACAACAAGTGGATCTATGATGATAATCCGCGAGTCCAGGACTATGTCCTGCTGGATCCACCCTACACACTCAAATCCTTGAGATGTCTGTACGGCGACTCCTGCACCGATATCACCTTCAACCCACTCGAGTACTCACGAAGCAACCCGCTGAGAATCGGCGACTCTACATTCTATTTCCAGAAGCAGGATTACAATGTCTCCGAACTTGGCGTACAGACCCCTATCCGAAAACGATTCCCTCACCAGCCGTACCCCACAAGCCTTGTCCCGGACTCCGCCCAACCGGAAGAGCTCACCGATGACGGATACCTGAAGTATTTCGAGTACGAGTACACTATCGAGGGACTTCTGCCCACTGTTCCCTACTGGGTCAATGTCACCGCCTTTGACTATGGTTCGCCGCAGTCGGGTCTCCCGTCTCTGGAAACTTCGGTTACCGTTGAGTCGGTAATGGCCTACCCCCTCAGCTCGGCTGACGAACTTGCTCTGGGTGACAAAGAAGTCTACGTCTACCCCAATCCCTACCGAATCGATGCCGGCTATCGCGCCAGGGGATTCGAGGGCCGCGTCGATAACGACCGCCCCGATGACAGGGTGCGCGCCATCCACTTTGCCAATGTCCCGCCTAAGTGCACTATCCGGATATACACGCTCGATGGCGACCTCGTTCGCGAATTGGATCACGACCGCGATCCGGCGGACCCAACCGCAACTCACGCCCAGTGGAATATGATCACGCGTAATACCCAGTTGGTTGTCTCCGGCCTGTACTACTGGACAGTCGAGGATTCCAGCGGCGAGGTGCAGATAGGCAAGCTGATGATTATCATGTAGTTTGGGCCCTCTTGGTCAATGTTATCTTGTTAGACCACAATGTATTGAGCATCAACATACTGGATCACTCGGTCAATCTCGACTCCGGGGTAGAGAATACGGACCATCGGAGCCTATCTTCAAGGCTAAGTTAAGCTTGCCAAATCGCCAAAATTCACTAATTTAAGCATGGTAGTGTAGTCTTCGTAGTCGAATCAACGTTTACTCACCTGGCCTCACCGCGCTGGAGTGACAGCAAAGAGAATGGACCCCACATGCACAAATGGCTATTTCCATTGGTGGCCGTCGGCTGCCTGATGTTGGGGGCGGTAGCCTCCGCAGATCAAAGCCCCTACAAAGAATCCCTCCCCATCGGCCTTACCGACGATGAGAAGACACGCCTGCATGAAATCGGCATAAACCATACCGTTACCGCCCCACCGGTCGGTCAACTCCGCAACTGCGCCGAGTGGGAACCATCCGAAGGCGTTATCATCCGCTACCCGCTCGGTATCCCGGTGTCGCTGGTGGCCGAGATGTCCGAAAACGAAATGGTGACGGTAATCGTTTCCTCCAGCTACTACGCCAACCAGGCCACAAGCACTTTCACCAGCGGTGGCGTAAATATGTCCAATATCCAGTACTTCTACGCATCCACGGACAGCTGGTGGACCCGTGACTACGGCCCCTGGTTCATATTCGAAGAGAAAACTATGGCGATCGTCGACCACATATACAACCGCCCGCGTCCCAACGATGACGAGATTCCCTCCGAGCTTGGCGCTGAGTGGGGCATGGCCGTCTACGGTATGCCGCTCGAACACACCGGCGGCAACCACATGTCCGACGGCCTGGGGATGTCCATGTCGACGCAGCTCGTGTACAACGAGAATCCATCCCTCAGTCACGACTCCGTGGACGCGATCATGCAGGCCTACCTGGGTAATGACTACACGGTACTGGGCTACATTGAATCCGGCGGTATTCACCATATCGATTGCTGGGCCAAGTTCCTGAACCCGACCACGATCATAGTCAAGGATGTTGCACCGAGCCACCCCAGCCACAACCTGCTCGATGCCCGCTGCGACTACCTCTCCCAGCAGATCTCGCCGTGGGGCCGTCCGTACACCATTATCCGTGTCTACGCCCCAAGCAACGAGCCATACACGAACTCCCTGATTCTTAACGATAAGGTCTACGTTCCCATGTACGGCACATCGTGGGACGACGACGCTATTGCTACTTACGAGGCAGCCATGCCAGGCTACGAGATTATCGGCTTCAGCGGAGGGTGGCTGACCGACGATGCCATCCATTGCCGCACCATGGGCGTGCCGGATCGTGAGATGCTGTTTGTCGACCACATCCCGCTTTTCGATGCCGGCGATACGGTCGGTCAGTACCGGGTGGCGGCGCGAGTGGATGCCTGTTCGGGAGCAATGCTTATCACCGACTCATGCAAGATTATCTACCGCGTCGATGGTGGCGCCTGGCAGACAGCCGCTGCACCACCAACCGCTTTTCAGGACTCGGTCATCGGGTATATCCCGCAGCAGCCTGGCGGCAGCGAGATCGAGTACTATGTGCAGGTTGGTGACCTGTCCGGACGGGTGGAGACCCACCCATTCATCGGCGCTCCCTGGGCGCATACCTTCCAGATACTTGAGACCAACATCGCACCACAGATCATCTGCGAGGATTCCATCTGGCTGTGGTCCGGTGAGCAACTGGCCTTCTGCCCCGAGATCATCGACCCCGATGACTCCGTGCACACGGTCACCTATACCAACCAACCCTCCTGGGCCACGCTGGCCGGTGACAGCCTGATCGGACAGGCCCCGATAACCAAAGAGCAGACCGTGTTCAGTGTTGAAGTCAGCGACGGCCACGCTCAGGTCGACGCCGACGTCGTGCTCGACGTGTACATCTGTGGTGATGTTGATGATACCGGCGATGGTCCGAATGTCAGCGACCTGACCTACTTGGTTGGATACCTTTTCAACGATGGCGCCGCTCCGGCTGTCGAACTGGCGGCCGATGTGTCAGGCGATACGCAGCTGAATATCCAGGATTTGACTTACCTCGTAGCGTACCTGTTCTCCGGAGGCCCGGCTCCGGCGTGCGCACCGATGCAATAGAACAGACAGACCGCTGTTGCGGGGAGACCGGTGAGGTCTTGTTGACAACGGCTCGATAGAAATCGACGACAGTGCTGACAGCACATGATAACCGCCCGCAATGCCGCTCAGGTGACCGGGTTAGCAGTCCCTTGTCGTCCTGATTTTAGCTTGTATATGAAGGCCCCGAGGCTATATTGAACTAATGTCGACCGATTGCGTGCCATTCGGTCGGTTTCATACTGATTTAGGTACTAATTGATCCGTCAGATTACATTCAGAGTCTCTCTAATCCAAAGAAAGGACCTCGCATGCGCAAGGTAGTGCTATTGTTTGCGGTTGCGGTCCTCTTCACTGCGGGCTTTGCAGCAGCGGAAACTATCGATCTGGGCGCCAAGTCCCATGATGCCGCTGTGGTAGTGGAGGAGTCCAACGCCGACCGTACGGTGGTCCGATTTGAGCTGGATGCCATCGAGCGCCAGCCGGTCGAGATCAACGGCGACGTCTATTACACCATTGAAGGTCAGGACATTCATGTCCTGTTAAACGAGGGCGAACCGGCCGTGGCCCGGTTTGCAGAAGCGATCATCATTCCCGATGATGCGCACATGAAAATCAACGTGCTCAACGCTGAGTACGTCGATCTGGAAGACTTTCCGATTGCACCCTCCAAGGGCAACCTGCTTCGTACGGTCAACCCGGACGATGTCCCGTATACCTTTGGTTCAGTCTACCAGTCAAACACCTTCTATCCTGCCGAGCTGGCCTCGATTCGCGAACCGTATATCCTTCGGGATTATCGCGGTACCGTGATTGAGCTCAACGCCACGCAGTATAACCCCGCGACCAAGACCCTGCGCGTGTATACGTCGGTGACGGTGGAGGTCATCCCCGACGGTCCGGGACAGGTCAATGTACTCAAGCGCGACAAAGATGTCTCGGTGACGGAGTTCAATTCCATCTACGAGCGCCGTTTCATCAACTATGACCAGTCGGCCAAGTACACGCCGGTGGAAGAGTATGGTGATATGCTCATTATCACGCACGATGCTTTCCACGCGGCTATGGAACCGTTTGTCGACTGGAAGCTCCAGAAGGGTATCACGACGACGATTGTCGATGTCTCCACGATTGGAAACACATCGACCAGTATCAAGAACTACATCCAGAGCTTCTACAACGATCCCGACAACAACCTCGCCTGGGTTCTTCTTGTCGGTGACCATACACAGATCGCCACGCCAAGTGCGTCCGGCGGCGCCTCCGACCCCAGCTATGCCCTGCTTGCGGGCGGCGACAGCTATCCCGACATCTTTGTCGGCCGCTTCTCTGCGGAAACGGTCGCACAGGTGGAGACACAGGTTGAGCGCACATTGGAGTATGAGCTGACACAGCACGTTGATTCCTGGCTGCACAAGGGCACCGGTATCGCCTCCACCGAGGGGCCGGGGCACTTCGGCGAGTACGACAATGTGCACATGGGCTATATTCGCGATGACCTGCTCGCCTTCACCTATACTGAGGTTGATGAATTCTACGGCTACGGTGCATCCGCGTCGGATGTCAGCAATGCCCTGAACACGGGCCGCAGTTTCATCAACTACTGCGGTCACGGCAGCACAACCTCGTGGTCCACCACCGGCTTCAACAACACCAATATCAACAACCTGACCAACGACAACATGCTGCCGTTCATTATCAGCGTAGCCTGTGTCAACGGTAACTTTGACGGCTATACCTGCTTTGCCGAGGCCTGGATGCGCGCCACCAACGGCACCGAGCCGACCGGCTCGATTGGCATCTACGCTTCCTCGATCAACCAGTCCTGGAGTCCCCCGATGGACGCCCAGGATGAGTGCACCGACCTGCTGATTGCCCAGGCCAAGACCACCTTCGGTGGTATCTGCTACAACGGCTCCTGCAAGATGATCGATATCAACGGCAGCGGCGGCATCAGCATGTACAACACCTGGCACATCTTCGGTGACCCCTCGCTGCAGTTGTATACGACCGACCCGGCGACCATGACTGTTAATCACGATGGCGCTGTGTTCTTCAACTCCGCTACCTATGAAGTCGAAGTCGTCGGCGTCGAGGGTGCGCTCTGCGCGTTGTATTACGATGGCGTCCTCTATGGTTCCGCCTACACCAATGCCGCCGGTATCGCAACCATTACTTTGGATCAGGCCATGCCGATCGGGCAGGATGTACTTCTAACAATCTCTGCCTTCAATTATCTGACGGTTGTCGATACTGTCGTGCCGACCTCGGATCTGACCATTCTCCACACCTCGCTGGAAAATACCAAGGACACTCTGAATGACTACGAGGTCTACTGCGACATCTTCACCGACTCCCCGCTGAAGACCGACTCCCTGTTCCTGTACTGGGATGCCGGCTCCGGCTTCAACGAAGTGATGTTGACCGCCACCGGCATCGAGGCCGAATACATGGCCACGATCGACGCTCAGCCGGCCGGAACGCAGGTCGACTACTACCTGTGGGCAACAAATGACGCCGGATTTGTCGATAGCCTTGGCCTGTTCACATTCAAGGTGATAGACTACCAGATGTTCATGGAGCCGGGTTATGCTGAGCAGCTTGTGGCTGTCGGTGATACCGCTTCCTACATCGTGACGGTCACCAACGACGGTGTGCTGCCGGATGAGTACACGCTATCGCTCTCGGGCAATACCTGGGAAACGGTGATCCTCGACGAGTACGGCATGACCGAGATCACTTCCACAGGTGAATTGGTCGGAGACGAGGAACTCACGTTCCGCGTCAATGTCGTGATCCCGTCCTCGCTGGAAGGCGACTTCGACGAGGCCACCATCACCGCGACCTCTGTCAATAACGGCAGCGTCACCGATGACCTGACCGTTCATACGATCTCTGCCGGTGAGCCGTGGCCGATTCCGTTTGTCGAGCAGTTCCCATCGACCACACTCGATATGTACAAGTGGGAAACGGCGTATGGCATAACGGTCGGTTCTGAGGGAATGAATCCGCCGACTCCGCCGTACAGCGCTAACTTCGACGGCGATCCCAGCTCGGGTGATACCCTCACCTCTGAGATGATTAATCTC
>CAZXRO010000177.1:767-6066 GCA_964642435.1 uncultured Ignavibacteriales bacterium | reverse complement strand
TTGATCTCGTCGAGCGTCATATAGCCGCCCATGTCCTTGTCAGCCAATCGACTCTGATAAAACGATACCAGGTCGTCCTGCACTACCTCCATGGCTACACCCAGCTGGGTCAGCCGAAGGTAATCGTCCTCAAGCGCGATAATCTCAACTGAGTTCTCACCATAGCGCACAATATCCAGACCCATCGACTCAATCGTCTGAAGGGTCGGCTTGTCCTCGATGAAAACCTTAAGCTGCATGTACTTCTGAGAATCAGCCAGCCCGGCTCCGGCCAGCAGACACACCAGAAGCAGACTCAGCAGAAACTTTTGCATGATGCCTCCTGTGGGGTCGAAAAGTAGTATCAAGCGTGTTCCCTCTCAATATACGGCACAATCCTTATTTGACAACTGTAAACACCGCTAATCTGCTACCCGACAACCGGTAACAAAAACAGGCGGTGATCGCAATCAAGACGATCACCGCCCGCATTTCGTGGGCCGCCAAATGGCCCCACTTCAAGACTCAGCCAAACCGTCAGTTCACCGTAGCCGGCAACCAGTAATCTCTCGGATACAACCGGTACAGCCGCGTCGTCCCCTCAACACTGTTCAAATACTCCTCGTACTCCGCCAACTGCGATTCCGGACCAATCACGTAATACACGGCATTGCTGACCTCAGCACCATCAGGCCCCAGACCCGGCATCACCGTGCCGTACACCTCATGCATCCGGTTATGCAGCGAGTCATACAGATTCGGCATATGGCGAATATCCAGCACCGCCTGCCGGAACGTCCGAACCAACTCCGGCGTCTGGCCATCGGCCAGATCAGCCGCCATCGCCTGCCCCCGGCTCTCGTAATCCGAGGCCGCCCGGCTGGCATCGAACACCTGCGCAACCGCATACTCCGCCAGCGAGGGCTCAAACGGTGCCTCCTTGATCTGGTCCACCACAAACTGCATCGTCTGCGACAGCTTCGGACAACGCTCGGCATAGTACGTCAACCGCCCCTGCGACAGACTCGCCCTCACCCCGTTCGAGTACGCCAACCCCGCACCCCAGGTCTTCATGAACATACTGTGCGCCCCACCACCGCCGTACAACCGCGCCGACAGGAAATCCAGCAGGTGATCGCGATCGGTGTCACCGTACCCCGTCAGCCGCACCGAGTTGACATGAACACCATTCCGCGTATTCGGATTCACCAAACCAACATACACCGGATGCTTCGTGATCAACAACCGCTCCTGCAGCCTCTCAACCACCCATCGTTTGGTGTCATAACCGTAACGCGTCGCCGGCTCGCTGTCGAACATCGACAACAACTCGTTCACCCGCGGCATGACATCGGCGCGCCCCACACTGCTGCTGATCGTAAACCCGCGCACGTTGTCTTGATGCCGCATCGCCGAGAGCACCTGCTCCATCTTGCCCATCGCCTCCGCCGGCGATACCGACAAGTCCTGCCCAATCTGCAAACAAAGATACCGCCAGTCGGACACCGGCGAATCAGTCGACACGTCACCGGCCAGAATCTGCCGCATATCCTTCACCGCCTCATCCACCAGCTTGCGCACCGGCTCGGACAACGCGCGATAATCCTCCAGTTGAGATTGCATCCCCTCACTCAACGTGTCCGGGTTGTATTCACCTCCGCCAAGTACCCCAAGCACGGCCATCTGCGTCTCATACGAACTGACCTTGCCCGCATTCCCCATATCCGCCATGAACCGGACAAACTCCTGTTGCGCCGCCTCGCTTTCAGCCGCCATCAACTGCCACCGCATGCGGTGCAACGCGTGAGCCTGCGTCAGGAAACACCCCGTCACCAGCATCAGCGGGTTCGACTGTTTCCAAAAGGCATCGGCCGGGATCTCCACCCACGACTCCTCCGATCCCCGCATGCGATTGCGCACCGAGGACAACTGCTGGTCGATCGCATCCCGAATCCGCGGCAGATTCTCAAGACGCAGGTCCGGGTTGAACAGCACATACTGCATCCACTGCACCGACCGACGAGCCTCGTCGAGGTTCGTCCCGGCCCCCCGCACCACCAGCTCCGAACGCTCAGTCGGCCAGTTGATGTCATAGTACACCGAAAGGCCCCGGATCTCCCGACGTAGCCGCTGCTTCATCTTGTCGAACGGCAAAGGCTCCCCGTCGGCGATTACCCCAACCTCGTTCATCAATACCGGCAGCGCCGCCAGATACATCAAATCCTCCTGCGGCACTACGTCGGTACGCATCGCCAGTCCCACCGTCGCCCCCGTCATATTCTCAAACGTGGAATGCACAAACGGCACATCCCCTTCTTCCCGCACGACCTCATACACCAACTGCTCATCCAGCGTCAACGGTGGATTCTCGATAAACCCTGGTGTCTCGATTTCGGCCGCCTCGGACTCGATCTGGGTCGTCTGCAGATCGTAGTCGCTCTTGAACTCCACAAGCGCCGCCTGCGTCTGCTCTATTCCATACTTCGCCTTAATACCCTCAGCAGCCTGCTCAAGACGCTCTTCTTTCTCTGCCTGCAAACGGGCCATCATCTCCGGGCTGGGCCGGGCACCTACCACGTATGGCTTCGTGTCCAGCAACTGCCAGCTCTTCAGATACTCCGCCCAGAAGTTCTTCCCCGACTCCAGAAGCCGCCAGATGAACTGCGAGCGGTCCCGAAGCATCAAATCGCGACGGAACCCATCCTGCTCACTGAGCCGCTGCAGATGGTTCATCCAGCCCGAACCGGTCCCGCGGAACCCGAACCTCGGCGGCGAACTCAGGAAATCGCGAAGCCACCGCTCGCCGCTGATCAACTGGCTCTCGATCCGGCTGTTGAACTCGGCCAGCTCATCCGAGCCGTCCGGCAACGAGGCAATACGTGCAATCTCCGCAACAATAAGATCCCGCGCGCGCTCCAGCGCCGCCTCGTTCATCTTGTCCTGCCTGACATTGGACAGCCCCACCGTAATCGGATGCCCCGGGTCGGTCGCGGCCCACCCGAATACCGAACTCGCTCCCAGGTCCAACTGACGCGTCTCCGAGGCAATCAACAGCGGGTACAGATTCGAGGTCTCCCCGCCAGCCAGGTTGTCCACGAACAAACTCAACAGGTACGCCTCGTTCACATCCAGTTTGCGCTCCGGCGGCCACGCCATCAGCGCCAGCGAGGGCTCCTGCGGGTTGTTGTGCGGGAACTCCGCAAACTCAATCACCGGCGCACTCGAAGGCCGCGCTTCCGGCAACCGCTCATGAATCTTCCACGGATCCTCCCCCCGCGCAGCCTGCGGCTCAACCGTCGCCAACACCGCAGACATCTGCCCCAAGAAACCGTCCAGCGTGATACCGTCGGGAATCGAGACAATCATCCCCATATTCCCCAACTGGTACCGACTGCCATGAAACTCCCGCATGTCCTCCGCCGTCATGTACCTCATCGAATCCGGAAATCCACCCGAGGACATCGCCAGCGGATGCCCCGCCCCGTAAAGCAACGTGTCCAGGCTCAATGCTATCTGTGACCAGGGATGCTCGTAACTGCTCACCATCTCCGTATAAACCGTCCCCTTCTCCTCCAAAAAGAGACTGGAGTCGACCGAATTCACACTCACCCCGACATGCGCCACCTCGCGACGGATCTCCTCGTCAGAGAACGTCGGGTGCAACAACGCATCGAGCTTCTCCCGCGTCAAATCAAAGAACACATCCAGCCCGGCCGTCGTGTGATAATGATAGCACGTCCGCACCTGGCCAGTGAAGGCCGAGGAACTCGCCAGCGACATGTCCTCCAGCGAGGCCACATACCGCCCCTTCGCTCCCTTGCCAAGCACCAAATGCTCGCATGCATGCGGCTCCCCCTGGTCCGATGATGGCGGCGTGTTGAACCACCAGAAGGCCTGCGGCACCGACTGTATCCGAAGCAAATCCAACGGCATCCCGCTCGGCTCATGTATGAACCGACCACCCATGGCCAGGTCATGCTCGTTGACAAAAACACACTCGACAACAAAGTCGCCGATACGCTGACTCTCCGTTAGCCCCTCAAACTCATTCGATGTGGTCGCTGCGTGCATGGATACTCCCGTCAGAAGAAGCAGTACGGCCACGGCAAGCCAAAGCCTGTGCATGAATACCTCCGTTACTCGCGGTGTTGTCGCCCAATCCGGCAGCCATCTCGTCTCTGCAGACACTCGCCAATCGGCCTGTCCGGTTGTGGACATTGAGGAAATAACGGACAAGCTGGTCTATCTGTCAATTCAACGACTAAACTATCTACCGCCTCACCCCAGCGTTATCGCCTTCTCGTACGGCGTGAAACCCGGTATCCCCTTGTGCATGGTCAAATCCGGCTTGTGAAACGCAGGATCGTCGCGAATCACCTTCAACAACTGATCGCGAGTCTCCGGCGCCGCCAAATGCGCTATCCCCACCGCCCGCTCCCCCAAGCTCAGCCGACGCGGATCGAAGGACCCGTGCTCGGTCACCATTATCACGTTGTCTGCCGCAATCGCAGTCGTCGTAATCCCGGCCGGGCAACGGTCGACAATCTTGCTCACGCCCTTGCCCGTGGTCGACTTCAACGCAATAATCGCCACCCCGTCCGGTGAATACTGCGCCCCGCGAATGAAGTCCGATTGCCCCCCCACACCTGAGTAAATCCGGCGCGCATCGAGCGAGTCCGCCCAGATATTCCCGTGCAGGTCAACCCCGATCGCACTGTTGATCGTCACCATCCGCGGCTGCTCAGCAATCTGGAAGACGCTGTTGGTCACATCCGAGGGACGAGATTGCACCGAGCTGTTGAAGTGATACCAGTCATACCCCTCCTGGCTCTCAGCCAGGAATATCGAGGACACGCTGAAATTGATCTCTGCCTTCCACTTGTTCGTCACAATCCCCTTGGTCACCAGCTTGCGCATCGCACAGGAAAATAACTCCGTATGAATCCCCAGATCACCGTACTCACGCTCGATAATCGCATCCGTCACCGCCTCCGGCACCTCCCCAATTCCATACTGCAGCGTCGACCCCGGCTCCTTCCCACTACCATCCCTGATATACATCGTGGCAATAATCTGTCCAATCCGACGGGCCCGCTCATCCGGCTCATGCACCGGCGAGGACGGCAACGGGTAGTCCGAATCCACCAAAAAATCAATCTCACTCTCGGTGATGGTCGTCCCCAGCACAAATGGCATCCGCGCATTCCGCTCGGCAATCATCTCACGGGCCAGACGGTCGAGGTCACCCGTCGTTACCCCCGGCGCAACCTGTTCCTCGAGCGCACCGAGCACTTCCACGAGAAGGCCGGACGCAACTCTG
>CAZXRO010000177.1:0-757 GCA_964642435.1 uncultured Ignavibacteriales bacterium | reverse complement strand
ATTGGTCAGTGGTTCATCGGCAATCACCACGCCCTTCCGACGTCTCGCCGACCGTACCGCCGCCAGCACTGCCTCCACCGTCGTCCCGAGACTGTAGTTACCGCCCGGATCCGGACCGCTCACTCCAACCAGCACCACATCGGGACCTCCCTCCCAACGCGCATACTTGGGGATCTCCGAAAGGTGCATCGGGTGGTACTTCCCCCAACCCCGGTTGACCACTTCCCGCGTCAAGTGGCTGTTGAATAGCACCCGGTGCGTCAAACTCTGACAACGCTCTTGTGTGAACAGCGACCCAAACTGATCACCCAACAGCAACACGCCATACAGCGCAACACGCCTGATCGACAGATCATCACCAAGCTGCCTGAGCAATACCTGCGGCGTCGCCGCATTACCCGACGTGTAAATCACACTCCCCGGCTTGATATTCGTGGAATTGACCGCCTCTTCAACCGACTTGACTATCTTCATTGCCCTATGCCTTCACCTGTTCAATTCACAGCACTGGTCCACTAAGACCGATTCATTCTCAGCCACTAAATATATCGATGACACGCCATTTGCCTACCGAAAAATCACCCCGACAAATCCCTGCGCGCAGCAGTCCCCCTCGTCTCGGGATACCCCGATCCGAAGGATCGGGATCAGATGGACTTCCCCCGAATTAGTGGACACATGTTGAAGTCAGGCTATATTGGCTTCAGGATGTGCTCGTTATGGGCGGAGAGAAGCCGGCTGTTGGGTGCCCCGATCC
>CAZXRO010000176.1:0-6081 GCA_964642435.1 uncultured Ignavibacteriales bacterium | reverse complement strand
GCACTTCTTATTTTCAATGTGATACTCCCACTCTTCCCGGTACAACCGGAGCGCCGACTGTATCGGCATCACCGCGGCATCACCAAGCGGGCAGATTGTGCGCCCGAGAATGTTCCCACACAGCTCCTCGAGCGTCTCCAGATCGCCCTTGCGACCCTCGCCCGCCTCAATCCGGCGGATAATCTGCTCCAGCCAGCCCGTACCCTCACGACACGGGGTGCACTTGCCACATGACTCGTGACGGAAGAAGTGGATCAGCTTGAGGAGAACCCACACAATGCAGGTATCCTCGTGGAATACAATGATCGCTCCGGACCCGAGCATGGAGCCCTGCTCCACCAAAGACTCATAGTCCAGGCCAATATCGATCATATCCGGTTTCAAGAACGGTGTCGAGGCGCCTCCGGGGATGACACCCTTGAGCTTCTTGTCACCCAGGACACCGCCACCGTAGTGCTCATCGTATATCAGCTTCTTGAGCGAGAAGCCAAGCTCAACTTCATAGTTGCCCGGCTGTTTCACGTGCCCGGAGAGTGAGAAGATCTTGCTTCCGGCAGACTTCTCGGTGCCAAGCCTCCTGTACCATTCCGCTCCCCGATTAATGATATGTGGCACAGCCGCCAGGCTCTCGACGTTGTTCACAATGGTCGGGCTGGCGTACAGCCCCTCGACAGCCGGGAACGGCGGACGGATACGCGACAGCCCCTTCTCCCCTTCCAGAGAGTTCAGCAGCGCAGTCTCCTCGCCACAAATATATGCCCCACCACCCGTGTGGATGATCATATCCAGATCATAGCCGGACCCATAGATGTTCTTGCCCAGGTGTCCGGCCTCGTAGGCCTCCTTGCGGGCCTGTTCCATACGCTCGATACAATGCCCAAACTCGCCGCGGATGTATATGAACATCAGGTGGCAACCGATCGCATAGGATCCAATGGCCATCCCCTCAAGAACACCGTGCGGGTCACGCTCCATGAGCACGCGGTCCTTGCAGGTACCCGGCTCGGATTCATCGGCATTGCAGCACAGGTAGCGCGCCTTGGGCGAGTTCTTGGGAACGAAGCTCCATTTCACACCCGTAGGGAATCCGGCACCGCCCCTGCCACGAAGACCTGAGTCCTTGACCTTCTCGATCACTTCCTCAGGCTTCATGTTGGTCAATACGCGCTTCCAGGCACTGTATCCGCCATGCTCCACATACCGCTTGACTGTATGCTGCTCGGGATCCTCAACATACTTGAACAGGTGGAGCTTCTCGCTCTGAGCAACCTCGCCGGCATTGGTTCGTACGGGGGAATAGAAGCTCATGCCTTGGCCCTCAGTTCTTCCAGTATCTGATCCACCTTCTCCGGTGTCAGATTCTCATAGAAGTCGTGGTTGATCTGCATCATGGGCGCCGTCGCACACGACCCCAGACACTCCACCGATATGAGCGTGAACAGCTTGTCGGGAGTCGTTTCACCCTTCTTGATTCCGAGCTTCTCTTCGAGATACTCGATCAACGAGTCGGCACCCATCAGGGCACAGGAAATGTTATGACACACCTGGATCAGATACTTGCCGACCGGTTTCTTGGGGAACATGGTATAGAAGGTCGCGGCCTCGGCAATCTCCACATACGGTACCTTGATGGCCTTGGAAATCTCTTTGTAGATGGCACCGTCAAGATAGCCAACCTGGCGATAGGCAATCGTCAAGGCCGGCAAAATGGCCGATTTGCGCCGTGGATACTGCTCGGCCTTCTCGGCCATCAGCTTGACAGAGGCTTCAGAGAGAATCATCGATCCACCTCCCCGAGCACGATGTCAGTCGATCCGATAGCACACACAACATCACTGAACATCCTGCCCTCGGATAACTTGGGCAGGGCCGCCAGGTTTATAAACGACGGCGGGCGCACTCTTACCCGGCGAGGACGGTTGG
The DNA here is from genome assembly GCA_964642435.1 of uncultured Ignavibacteriales bacterium. Lineage (GTDB taxonomy): Bacteria > Zixibacteria > MSB-5A5 > GN15 > FEB-12 > WJKG01. The sequence continues at coordinate 4,158 of CAZXRO010000176.1, read as the reverse complement.
TACCATCGCCAACAATATAAAACCCGATCTCTCCCTTGGGAGATTCGATCGCCTGGTACACCGAACCCTTCGGAGCAACGAACCCGTCGGTAATGATCTTGAAGTGGAAAATCATTGATTCCATCTTATAGAGCACGTCTTCCTTGGGAGGCAGCACAACTCCCGGCACATGAGCACGATACGGCCCCTCGGGCATGCCGTCGAGCGCCTGCTCAGCAATATTCAGCGACTGCCGCATCTCTTCCAACCTGATGAGGTAACGGTCATACGCGTCACCGTTCTTGCCTATCGGGACCTCGAAATCGAAATTCTCATATCCGGAGTACGGATGTGCTTTGCGCACATCGTACTTGATACCGCTACCGCGAAGCATCGGCCCGGTCAGGGACCAGGCAATGGCGTCCTCGGCGGAGATCACAGCAACACCCTTGGTCCGATTGATGAAGATCTCGTTGTCGGTCAGCAGTGTCTCATAGTCGTGGAGTCGCTCACGGATGACCTTGATCAGGTGGCGCACTTTCTTGTCGAAATCGGCGGGGAGATCATGAGACAGTCCCCCGATACGAATGTAGCTGGTCATCATGCGCTGTCCGCCACAGGCCTCGTAGATATCAATAATCAGTTCGCGTTCGCGGAAGGTGTACAGCAGCATAGACATAGCGCCGAGGTCGATAGCATGTGTACCCAGCCAGACCAAATGCGAATTCAGGCGGGTCAATTCGGCAAGGCATACCCGGGCCCACTTGACCTTCTCGGGCACCTCGATATCCATCAGTTTCTCGACGGCCAGACAGTACCCGAGGTTGTTGGACATCGGCGCCAGATAATCCATGCGATCCGTACACGGCAAAGCCTTGTAGTACAGCTTGGACTCCATGGTTTTCTCTATTCCGGTGTGCAGATAGCCAATCACCGGCTCGGCCCTGACGACAGTCTCGCCATCGAGCTCAACCACTACACGCAGAACCCCGTGTGTTGAGGGGTGCTGCGGGCCCATATTCATAGTAATGGTTTTTTCTTCGGCCATTACTTAATCACCTCGGGAGGATCGTCCTTGTTGAAGCTGAACCGGGGCTTCTCCCAGGTCAGCGGATAGTCCTTGCGCAGCGGATGCCCCTCGAGTTCGTCGGGGGTCAGGATCTTCGTCAACTGCGGGTGTCCGACAAACTCGATTCCGAACAAATCCCAGACCTCGCGCTCCATCCAGTTGGCGCCCGGCCAGAGATCTACCAGCGAATGAACCTTCGGATCCTCGGCACTCAGGCGCACCTTGAGGAAGAAACGGTAACTGTGGCCAATCGAATAGAGATTGTAGACCACCTCAAAACGCCCCTTCTTGACCTCCTCATCATCACCGAGCCAGTCGACACAGGTAATATCCGATAGAAACTTCACATCGAGACTCGCCTCAGTCTGCAGAGCCTCACAGATATCAGTCAATCGGTCGGCTTTGATGGTATAGGAGATATCGCCCCGAAACTCATCATGATACAGAATAGCATCGCCATACTGCTCCATGAGGAAGTCCCGAACACGCTCTTTGATGTCTGGTGCTTGTTCCAAAGTTCACAAACTCGCTGCAAAAAAACGAGATCCAGAGCTAAAAGAACCGGCTGCGATCAGCCCGTCTCGCGGCCCCACTCCTCGCGCTTATCCTTCAACGATTCACGTTCCACCTTCTCCTGCAGCTTCAGGATTCCATCGAGAAGCTGCTCGGGGCGGGGCGGACAACCGGGGACGTAAATGTCCACCGGGATGATCCTATCAACTCCCTGCAAGATTGCATAGTTGTTGAACACGCCGCCACAGGAAGCACAGGCTCCCATCGAAATAACCCACTTGGGATTAGGCATCTGCTCATATAAGGTCTTGACCACCGGCGCCATTTTCATCGACACCCGGCCGGCCACAATCATCAGATCTGCCTGTCTCGGCGACGGCCGCATGACTTCCATGCCATACCGGGCCAGATCAAAGTGCGACGCGAAGGTCGACATCATCTCAATGGCACAGCAGGCCAGCCCGAACCCCAACGGCCACATAGAGCGCTTGCGGGCCCAGTTCACCATCTTATCGAGCGAGGTCAATATGATTGAGTCAGGGATTTTCTCTTCTAATCCCATTTGAAGGCTCCCCTTCCGAGTTCATAGAAATACCCAACCATGATCAGCGTGATGAAAACTAGTATCTGAATGAACCCAAACATGCCGAGCTCACGCGCCACCACGGCGTACGGATACAGGAAGATGACCTCTATGTCAAACAGGATGAATGAAATAGCCACCATGTAGAACTTCACCGGCACCGGGTCTTTCGTGCTGCCAATCGGCTCCATTCCGCATTCATATGACTGGCCCTTAGCCCCCAGGCGTGTTCGTTTACCAAGAACTATCGACAGAAAGAGAAAGGCTGCGGCAATACCGCTGACTATGAGTGCCAGCATCAAGATGGGGAAAAAGACTTCAAGCACGTGCGCGCATCCTCATTGTTGGCCAAAAATATTCACGAACTTTAGTTATAATACGATGCTGTGTCAAGAGAATTTGAGCAAATCGACCACAATCGTATCTGCCAGATCCGCTCGCGAACCCTGATAAAAGACGCAACTAACATGTTGTAGTATATTGTCTTTCTTTAAGGCTTGAGCGCGGGGGATTCGGCTCTGGGCGGGCCCTTCTTGTGAAAATGGGCACGAAGCCGCTTTACGACCTCAGTGTGATGCGATAGCCAGTAAACGAGTCTGATGACTGCAGAATGTGTTGAACATCCGATGGTACATACTTGCCATACGCTGTAGAGAAGCCGTAAACAGAGAGTCTGCGAGCAGTTCGGTCGAACTCAAGCCAGCCCCCACCGCGGATCTCAACATCCTGGTCATAGATTTCTATCAGATCCGGTTTCTTCAGCCAGGCAGCGGCAACCTCGTAACTCTCACAGTACTCATGAATGAGACTGGCATGGTAAGGATATTCCTTCAACGGCCCATGGACCATGATCAAGCGGCCATCATGGTCGATAACGACGAACTTCATGGCTTCCGGCGAGTCACCATCACGACTAATCGGGGGGCCAAGATTGAGAACGAGGGCCGGCTGCTTGTCTGGTTCTTGCTTATATGGCATGGAAGTTGGTCCGGTTTTGAGGGGTCACGTCAGCCGAATGTGATTACTGAAAATCCACCCGCGGTCACCCCGCCAGCACTCAAGACGATATATCCCCGGCTGATCAACCACATGATCCAACACGTCGCCCTTCAATCGAGCCAGTTCAGTACCATTGAAAACGACTTTCATGGTGGAGACATGGGGGAGCCTGGCATGCAGGCGCGTTTGGCCGCCGGACAACGGCAAGTCTTCGCCACTGGTGGCCCGACCGTGGTCGTTCTCGGCATAGAAAGCGAAGTCATCGGCGCTCCCCCATCTCATGTTGGAGAAATACACACGGCAATCACGCAATGCCTGGTAGAGCTGCTCGCGGGCGGTAGGGGCATCGCCTGCAAGAGGTTCGCGCAGGAGGATATGGGTTCTGAGGCTGCGGAAATGGACCTTGTAGGGAAAGACTGCCACCGTCACCGGCCCCAGCTTGATCTGGAACTCATGAGCATCGACACCGGCAACCCCCACATATCTGCCGTTCATATTGAGCTCATCCCACTTCTTCAGTATGCGATCAGTCGGCCCCATCATCGACTTGCGCGGCGAGAATACCATCGGCAACTTGTTCCAATGGGTGAGGCGTTCCATCCACTCTGACATCTGGTTCCAGATCTCCAGGCCGGTGAACCCCTCAACCGACCAGTCGTGCCAGGGGTAAGGCGGAAACTCCTTGAGCCTACTGCGGATTTCATCGGGATGCGCCATGATACCGAGCGCACCATCAGCTGCTCCGGCCGCAACGTACTCCCTTGCGGACATATCGACCGGATACACTCTGGGACTGTCGAACAGAAGATAATGATGTGTGTCAGCCTCGTCGTTGTGTTCATAGCCGATGACCACCAGGGTATCACCGTAGTAACCCTCTCCCCCACGCTCCCTGTTGGACAGTGTCATATGATCGGCGAACATCATGAAGTCCAGACCCGCCTGCCGTCCGATGTCGACCACCTGCTCCAGCGGCTTGGTTCCATCGGATTCTGTGGTATGAATGTGCACCGCA
>CAZXRO010000175.1:0-6088 GCA_964642435.1 uncultured Ignavibacteriales bacterium | reverse complement strand
CTCGTGGCCACCTTGTTCACGGGCGGTCCTGCCCCGTGTCCGTGCTAAACTGACTCCTTGTTGAAGCAGAGTTAGAGTTCTCTGCATCAACCGACAATAGATTGGCCATCTCCGCCGCCTGCGGAGATGGCCAACTGATAGAAAGTTCGAAATGAACTCCAGTACCTCGACAGTTTTCTTCCCCAAAGCGACCAATATGGTCGCCTGCCTCTTCAGCGGTAATGCTATGCTAAACGTGCGCTGCATGCTCAGAGACGTAGTGTAGCAATTATCCAGGTGCTGGTAGCGGCCGCCTCCTTATCCTTCCTGGGGCGGCCGTTTTTTTATCCTACCACCTCGCACTGTCTCGTCATCTCCGATCTCACAATCCCCGCAATCCCCGAAAACCGACCACTATAGCCAAATTCTGACTACACTCTTGTTGACAGCCGTGCCAAAACGCAATAGCTTTCCGCAGATTGGCGACCGAGAAATCGGCAACCTACAGACCGAGAAGAGGCTTACGATCACCACCGATCGCCGCTTACCCGACGATCACAAACAAGCCGATTCTCACAGGCAAGCGAGGCGAGTAGACCTTCTTTGACAGGAGTAGTAGATGGCGACGACAACAGCCGGAGACATCATGATCCCCCTCGATCAGTATCCGCACATCCCGTATTGGTTTACACTCAGGCAGGCAATCGCCGAAATGGAGAAATCCTCCCTGGAAATCGAAGGGCGGCAATCGCTCCCAAGAGCCCTGCTGGTCTTCGATGAAAAGTACAGCCTCCTCGGGATCGTCCGTCGTCGTGATATCCTCTCTGGACTCGAACCGTCATTCATGCACGCTACCCCCGTTCCACAGCGTCGCAAACTGTTCGATGTCGAGATTGATCCCAACCTCATCGACCTGTCATCCGATTCCGGTGTCCAGGCCATTCGCGAGCACGCCAAGCGACCGGTCAGCGAGGTCATGTCACCTATCGAGGGTACCGCCAGCATCGGCGATCACATGGGTAAGATCATCTATACCATGCTACAAAAAGATCTCAACCTGCTCCCCGTGCTCAGGGGCGGAAGTGTCGTCGGCGTCGTGCGAAGCGTCGATGTGTTTCGCGAGATCGCCAAGCTCGTGCTGTAACCCCATCAAGTAATCAACGCGCAACTACATAAAGGGACGGATCACGTGAGAAGATTTTTCAAGCCGGAACGCCCCGAAATGCCACACCCGGCCGGGCTACCACCACAAATGCCAGACCGGATCGAGCTCGCCGGTCCACCAAAACGGATCGATTACCGACGACTCTCTTTCATGCTCCTGGGTATCACCCTCTTCGCTATCATGTACTTGCTGCCAGACCTGCCCGATGCCATCGATCCCAATGGCGAACGGTTCACACTCAGCCGCGAGGGCAAAGCTGCACTGGCACTCTTCTTCCTCGCCGCCACATGGTGGGTCTTCGAGGTTATCCCCATCGGTATCACCGCCATCACCATCGGCGTCATTCAGGCCCTGTTCCTCATCAGGCCCGCCCGTGTCGCTTTCACCGACTTCATGGATCCCTCCGTCTGGTTCATCATCGGCTCCGTCATCATTGGCATGGCCTTCGCCCGCACTGGCCTCACGAAGCGCATGGCTTACAAAATGCTCCTCATGGTCGGCGAACGAACCAGCATGATCTACCTCGGCTGCTTCGTCATGACCGCCGCCCTCACGCTCATCATGGCCCACACTGCCGTCGCCGCTGCCGTGTTCCCGCTGCTCATGGCTGTCTACTCCCTCTATGAGAAAAGCGAACGACCCACCAAATTCGGCAAGGGACTCTTCATCGGCATGGCCTTCGTCGCCGGTGCCGGAAGTATCATCACCCTGCTCGGCGCCGCTCGCGGTGCCGTCGCCCTCGGATTCTTCAACCAGATCACCGGCTACCATATCGGTTTCTTCGAACTGACATACTACATGCTCCCCGTCGGCGTACTGATGACCGTGCTGCTGTTCTTCTTTATCCGTATCTACTACCCGCCCGAACGCAAACGTATCGAAGGACTGCGCGAACGGGTCCATACCCTCAATGAACACCTGGGAGCAATCACCCGAAAAGAGATCCTTACCCTCATCATCGTCGGACTCGCCATCGCCGCCATGAGCTTGCGCTCCTTTATCCCCATGCTCGACGATATCAACAAGAGCGCCATCATCCTCATCTCAACTATATGCTTCTTCGTATTCAAGATCCTTACCATCGACGACCTCGAGGATGTCCCATGGAATATCGTCCTGCTCTTCGGCGGTGCCATGAGTATCGGCTTCTGCCTCTGGCAAACCGGCGCCGCCTCATGGATGGCCATCTGGTGGCTCGGATTCCTCGAAAACGCCGGCTGGTTCTGGTTCATTATCGGGATCGCCTTCTTTGTCATGATGATGACCAACTTCATCATGAACGTTGCCGCCATCGCCATCTCGCTGCCGGTGGCACTGGTCATTGCACCCTATCTCGGTGTGTCACCAGAAGTCATCCTCTTCGCCAGTCTGGTGACCGCCGGTATGCCGTTCCTGATGCTCGTCGGCGCCGCGCCAAACGCCATCGCCTACGAAAGCAAGCTGTTCTCCACCGGCGAATTCTTCACCGCCGGCCTGCCCGCCAGCGCTATCCTTATGCTGGTCACGGCACTCTTCGTCGCCGTTATTTGGCCGTTCATGGGCATGCCCATTACCATCGACAACACCCCTCCGACCATCTCAGATATCCCCGATCAGGCTGTCTCCATCGGCAGTAACTTCGAACCGATCAACCTCAATGCCTATATCCACGATCCCAATGACGCCCTCGAGGACATCAAATGGTCACATTCTGAAACCGCGGCCCTCCAGATCGACATCTCGAAGGGTATCGCCCACGTCGAACCCATCGATTCCACCTGGCAAGGCTCCGAACGGATCACCTTCACCGCGACCGATCCAGCCGGCGCCAACGTCAGCGATGATGTGATATTCACCATCGGACCATAATATCTGACCCTCTGGTAATCTATCCCCAAAATACGAACAGGGCGGGACGACTTCAGTCGTCACCGCCCTGCCACCGTGCAAGGAACGAAGGGATGTCCAGACACCCCTACTTGAGTAGCATCATCTTCTTCGTCTCACTGCCTTCGGTAGACTCGATTCGATAAAAGTACACACCCGAGGCAAGACTGCCCGCGTCGAAATCAACCTCATGGCGACCAGCCGGCTTCGGCCCGTCAACCAGCGTCGTCACCGTCTGACCAAGCATGTTGTACACCTTCAATGACACATTGCCCGGCTCCGGAAGCGTGAAAGCGATGGTCGTAGTCGGGTTGAACGGATTAGGATAGTTCTGGTCCAGTGCGAACGTATTCGGCACCAGGTCACCGGCCACCTCGTTCGCCTTCGCATAGCCTCCAGCATAAGCCGGCAGTTCAACAACCGTACCGTTCGGCAACGCCGCGAACAGCCCGAACGCCGGACCATCATTGTTCGCCGAGGGATCCAAGAAGCCCGAGGCAAACACTACCGCCGCGCCGCCTTTCAACCCATTCAAATCTGCCACAAACGAGGCCACCACCGTGTTGTTGTCATCAGCCGGCGTTACATCCAGGATGTACTTCTTTGGCAGCAACGGTACCGCGTTCGAGAATTCGCCGTAGCTCAGGTTGTTCACGATCGGGAAACGCCACCACTTGGTCTGGGGCACGATGTCCACCGTCGGGGCGTCGGTCGCGCCATGGAATGCTACCACGCGCACAAACCACGGAATGATCGATGACTCGCGAATCCCATCAACCGCAAATAACTGGAATGCCGTCGACTTCCCATCCGGATTCTCAGCCCAGTCATCGGGATTCAATACACCATTGGCAATACCCACATACGTCTCACCAGCCGCCAGATTGATTGGCGGCAAGGTGGCGATGATATCTTCCGGTCCATTGCTGCCCTGACCAGCGACGCCGATCGTCAGGTCAACACCAGCCGGAACATCGACAAACGGCGTCGCGGTGCGGAAGGCAAAGTTGGGCAAAAACAGCCCGTCGTTGACATAAATATCAACGACCTCAGCCGCAAGATCAGCCGAGTTGTGAATCACCTGCAAACGGGCCGTCTGACCAACCGCCGGCAATTCAATCACGGTCCCGTCAGGCAGAGCCGCAAACAGCCCGAAACCAGCACCACCGTTATTCGCCGATGGATCAAAGAAGCCGGAGGCAAACACCACCGCTGCACCACCCTCAAGACCCGTCAGGTCCGCCTCGAACGAGGCCACCACCGTCTCCGGAGCATCGCCCGGCGTGATATTCAGCGTGTACGGCTGAGCCTTCAGCGTCCGATAACGCGAAAACTCACCATACGTCAGGTTGTTCACCAACGGATGCCAGTTGTTCCCCGGCGTCCGGACATCAACCGTCGGCGCATCAGTGGAACCATGGAAAACGATCACATCCACGAAGCGCTTCCAACGTGCCTCTTCCCGGATGTTACTCTTTGTATACAGGTCGAACCCGATACTCCGACCGTCAGGGTTGCCGGCGAAGGCCGCCGGATCCAGCACGCCGTTCGCGATCGCCACATACGTTCGACGTGGCCTCAATTCCACCGGAATCGTTCCCACGATATCCGCCGAGGACTCGCTGTCTGCAAGAGCCAGCCCGATATTCAGGACAGTATTGGACGGTACGTCCAGAAAGGGAGTCGCCTCACGGAACGAGAAGTCATCCAGAGCCAGCTCCCCATTAATGTAGATATCCACCGTCTCAAGTGCCGGATCAGCAGAATTGTGAATCACTTGCAGTCGCGCATTCGGCGCCGCCTGCACCGTCAGGGCCAGGGCGATAATCACCAACCCAACCGTCAATAGCGTTTGTAGTCCCTTCATCTGTCTCTCCATCTTGTTTAGCAGTTCTATGGTTTGATTCTGTCTTTCGTGATCTCTTTGTCTGTGCAGGTGTCAGGCCGCCCCGCCTCTACGCGGAGCGGCCTGCGCTGTGATGCCGAAGAGGTTATTTCTTCTGAGTGTAGGAATCCCTGTCGTACTCGTTCTTCGCGCCCAACTGGCCTTTCTCCGACGGCAGAATCACGCGGTCGATAACGTGGATCACGCCATTCGAAGCCATAATGTCCGTCTTGATGATATTGGCACCATCGATCATCGGCTTACCATCAACATTCGATATCGATGCCTTCTGACCATTCACCGTCTCGATGCCAGTGGCCGCCACCACCTGCTCCGCCTTCAGTTTCATCGGAGCCACGTGGTAGGTCAGAATGGCCGTCAACTTCTCCTTGTCTTTCAACAGTCCGCTGATTGTCTCCTCCCCCAGAGCCGCAAATGCCTCATCGGTCGGGGCAAAGACCGTAAATGGACCGTCGCCCTTCAGCGTCTCCACAAGACCAGCAGCCTTCACCGCCGCTACCAGAGTCGTAAATGACTCTGCGCTGATAGCCGTCTCAACAATGTCCATCTTGGCCTGCTTGGCCTCAGCCTTGGCGTGCGAGACATCTGAATAAGCCTTCTTGCTGCTGCTGCCACAGTCACCGGCAAATGCCGGGGTCGCTATCAGGGCGAAAGCGAAAGCCGTCGCGATAAGTGTCCCTGTCGTCTTCATAGTATCTCTCCTTGTGTGAGTTGTTCGAACTATTCTGTGTCGCTTTTGTCAACTTGTTGCATACTATAACAGGCAATAGAATCAGGTTTGTTCCCTATTTGTTTAAATAATGTTCCGAATACCGCCAAAGGCAACACCCCCCTTGTAACCAACAAGTAGCCAATACTTTACAGCGCGGCAGCGGACTTCCCCAGCCCGATCGCAGACCGGTGTCGCAATCCTCGACAGAATCTATGGAAACTTTGTTGACAAATTGACAGTTACTTTTTATAGACATTATGACAACACGCATGCAACAAACTCTTTACCAAAGGCAAACGGTGGAATCCGAAGGACATCCTATCAGAGTGGTCTCGCGCCGAACCGGCCTGAGCCCCCATGTTATCCGTGTGTGGGAAAAACGCTACCAGGCCGTTGTCCCCACCCGAACCGATAAGAACCGACGGCTGTACTCCGATGACGACATACGACGCCTCGGACT
>CAZXRO010000174.1:0-6091 GCA_964642435.1 uncultured Ignavibacteriales bacterium | reverse complement strand
ATATCTTCTTAGCTACCGATCGGGAAGCTGGCGCCAACCGAAAGCTGCAATATGAATCCCGAAGGATCAGAAAGCAGCATATGGAAGCGCGGCATGCCGAACAGCGTGAAGTTCTCCGATACCGCCTTCTGGTAGATAATGCCGGCGTTGAGGCCGAGATCGCCATCATAGAGACCAATCCCGCCAATACCGAACAGCGCCTTTTCTGGCGTGTGGTTGAAGGCATACAGGGCATTGGCAAGTACATTGGTATTGAATTCGGAGTTAGAGACCTCGCTGCCCTCGAACCCTCCGAAAGCCTTGGTCTTTACCTCGGCCTTGATATTCTGAAAATACAGCTCGCCCCCGATCATGATGTTCTCCTTGAGACCATAGAAGAACTGCCCGCCAAGGTTGAAGGTCGGGCTAACCGAGGATTCCGAGAACTCGTCTTCGTAATCCTCAAAGGCGTCACCGAATCCCAGGGCGTAACCAACATAGCCAGTAGCATACATCTGGCCAGTCAGGTCCTCCGCCGAAACGGCCGCAGCGGCCAACAAGAGAACAAAAGTGATCGTAATTGCCTTCTTCACGCTTTCCTCCTTGGATAAATCCATTCATGTGTTGTTGCAAAAGAACCCTGCTTCATAGAAGCATTTACAATACAATCACGAAGAAAGAAACAAGAATGTTAGTATTGGATGGTGATTTTCTGACTTTTTCTGCGTTGATTCGCCCGGGGCGGGTGGAAACGTGCTCATTCAGATCCAATCAGCTCGGTCGATCGCCACCCCACGCCTTTCTCCACACCTCCCGTACCGCGCGGTGGAGATCGTCGTGGATGACGTACAGGCAGGGAATCAGCGCGAGAGTCAACGGAGTCGCGAAGATCAAACCATAGCCCAGGCTAAGCGCCATCGGCGCGACGAACGGATCTGAACCTCCAAGACCGTATGCCAGCGGAATCAGGCCTGCTGCCGTAGTAAGGGTCGTCATCAGGATCGGCCGAAGCCGATTGGCTGCGCCATCGGCGACGATATCGCGCAGAGACTGGTCGTCTTCGCTCTCGTCTCTCAGACCGTTGATGTGATGTACCATTACCAGGGAGTCATTCACCACGACGCCGGAGAGGCCCACAAGCCCCATCATGGCAAGAAATCCGAGCGGCTCCGCGTGCAATAGGAACGCGACGATGACGGAAAGCATACCAAATGGGATAGCAACGAGTATTACCAATGGTTGACTCACGGAGTTGAACAGCAGCATGAGCAGGAAGAAGATCGCAATCACCGCAATGCCAAAAGCTATGTACAGACTCTCGAATGACTCCTCAGTCTCTTCCGCCTCTCCCCCGACCACGAACCGCATCCCCGGATAATCGTCCAGAAGATTGAAGTGGCTCACAACCGAATCGGTCGCCTGGACAGCCGTGATCTTATCCTGATCCACATCGCCAGTCACCATGGTTGCCCTCTGGCCTGCGTAGTGGTAGTAGATGGCCGGACCCTCTCGAGTATTGAGCGAGGCCACTTCTGCCAGGCGGATCAGCCGGCCCTGCGCATTGGGGATCTTGAGTTGCCTGAGATAGGCAGTGTCGCCACGGGCCTCGTCTTCGAGCATGACGCGATACTCTACATCCTCGTTAGCGTGACGAATACTGCTTACCAGCACGCCATCGTACGCAATACGGATGGTTCGGGCGACATCGGCCGCGGAGAGTCCCAGCCGCGAGAGCCGCTCGTAGTCCAGTTCGACCTCGACCTGCTCCTTGCCCCGCCGGTCGTTGCGGTCGAGATCCTTGGTCCCGTCAATACCGGCAAGAAGTGTCATGACTGAATCAGTGAGTTGTCTCCGTACCTGGTTGGAGTCACCCACAATGCGAATCGTAATCGGCTCGCCAACAGGCGGTCCGCCAGCATCGATTTTGTAATAGATGTCGGCAATGCCGGACATGGTATCGGTAATCCGTCTGAGGGAGTCGACAATGACATCAGCGGTACGCTCACGGTGAGAATACGGTGTAAGGTTAACGCGGATGAACCCCCAGTGGTCGGCCTCTCCGGGCCGCCGTTGCCCGTGGCTGCCAATCCGCGAGGCAAAAGACTCCAGTTCGTCATCGGGAAGACTACCCACGAGATCCTCGATCTCGGCAACTTTGTCTGAGGTACGCTCAAGTGACGCTCCCTGTGGGAGTTCGACGAAGATCCGAAAGGCATCAGCAGCCGTTGCAGGAAAGAGAATAAACGGCATGTAGCTGGCGGCATACCAAATCGCCGCGGCGACCAAACCTGTCGAAAGCACAACGTAGACGTATCGCCATCGAATGACGACGCGCAGCATCCTGCGGTACAGCCGCCGCACGGAGTCGAACCAGGAGCGTGAGCTTCCCTTCTGCGCGGGAACACCTTTTAGCGCCGGAACCAAATGGCCGGGAAGAGCGATCACCATTTCCAGCAGCGATAGAAAGAGGGCCAGTGAAATGACCATGGGGATGACGCGGACGAACTCGCCCACCACGCCTTCCATAAAGAACATGGGAGCAAATGCAAGAAACGTGGTCAACAGCGTTGTAACGACCGGTCGGAAGACTGATGCTATCCCCCGGCTGGCCGCCTCCAGGCGGTTTGCCCCGCCTTCACGATTTTGCACAATCATCTCGGACACAATTATGCCATCATCGACAATGATTCCCAGCACCACGAGCATGCTGGTCAGACTGATGATGTCGAGATAGTACCCTCCCAATGGGAGCAGAAAGACCACTCCGAGCAGGACAACGGGGATACTGAGTCCCACCCAGAAGGCGACCCGGAAGCTAAGGAACACGGTGAGAATGACGATCACCAGCGCCAGACCGATCACCCCGTTATTGAGCACGACATTGAAGCGATTGCGAACGTAGTAGGATTGATCGTCTGTATACTCGATCGATACGCCCTCCGGCAGCAAGTCGGAGTTCTCGTCCGCCATGTGTTTAATGGCATCAACAGTCCGGATTATATCTGCCGATTCCTTCTTCTTGACCTGAAACGTAACCGACGGCGCACCCTCAATTCGTGCCATGACCCGCGACTCCTCGTAACCATCTTCAATCATAGCGACATCCTCGACCTTCAGGACCGGACTGGTGAAGGTCGAACGCACAACCACATCTGCGACATCGCCGGGCTGGTCAAACTGCGCCAGGGTCACGAGGCTCTTCTCACTTGCGTAAGACTCCAACTCGCCGCCGGTTGCCCTGATATTTCGTCGCTCGATGGCGCCCGCTACCTGAGCGAGTGCAAGCTCATATCGCTCGATGGCGTCAGTCTTGACCTTTACCTTCACCTCTCGATCGCGGTACCACACCTCGTCAACGTCGGAGACGCCGGGAACGGCTAACAACTCGTTCTTGAACCAGTGCGCGGTCTCGTGCAGCGTACGATAGGAGACCTCACCCGTCACACCCACTTCGATGATGGGTAGTTCATCGCTGTCCAATTCGGTGATTACAGGGTCCTCAGGAACGTCGTCGGGCAGATCGGTCACGCGGTCGACCGCCCGGCGGACATCGTCCTTGATCTCGTCAATATTGTCCGCATCGATATCGATGGTGACCGTGATTATCGATATACCCTCCATGGAATAGGACACGACTCTCTCGAGGTCGGCGACACCCCTGACCTCGTCCTCAATCTCGTTAGTCACATTGAGTTCGACATCCTCCGGCGAGGCCCCGGGGTAGCGAGTCGTAATAATCATCTCGCCCAATTCAACATCGGGGAATATGTCGCGCTTAATCTGAAACAAGGCGCCAACACCCAGGACGAGCACCATAATCGTGAAAACCATGGCGAGCAGATGGCGACTGGCGAAGAACCGAAAGAACGACTCCATATTACCACCCCCGACTGTTGCCACCGGTGAGAATCTGGTCGGTCAGTTCCCTGAACTCCAGAAGCATCTGGTGGTAACTGGCCGCGTTTCGCGTGTAGTTGAGGCGGGCATTCTGCTCCATGTCCTGCGCCTGTATGACCCAGACGAGTTGACCTCGTCCCTGCCGGTACAGGTCCTGCTCCTCCTGCCAACGCTCCCGCGCTGACTCAATGGTCTGGCGGTTCAGCTCAAGTACATCATTCATGTCTTGCAAGCGCCTGAGAAGGCTGCGAAGTGTCGCCCTGAGGTCTAAAAGAAGGTTCTCCTCACTCTCCATCACACGTTCCTGTCTGAGCCGAGTCACCTTCATATCGGCCTTCGCACCTTCAGCCCCGATCGGGTGACGAAACAGCAGTCCCACTGCCCAGCGGGGATCATCGATGGTGATGGACTCAGAAAAGGTGTCGTCGCCTCCCTGCACGCCGACCGAAAGATTCAGGTCCAGCTGTGGAAGCCCGGCCTGCTCGTATGCCGCCAGCTGCCGGTCAAGCTGGTCGTGCCTGAGTCTCAATGCACGCAATTCGCGGGATTCCGACTCGACCATGGCATAGGCACTGTCCGAGTCGGGTAGCTCCTCTGCTTGAAAAAGATCGTATACCGGTTCGCCTTCGGTCAGTTGTGGCCACTGTGCCAGTTCGGCCAGTCGCGCTGCCTGAGCATCGCGCCGGGACTGTGCCATTACCAGTTGCTGTCTGACGTTTCTCAGAGCGTTCTCCGCCCGCAGAAGATCGGCGCGGTCGATAAGATTGACATCGTAGCGTTTCTTGAGATGATCCAGTTCCTGTTGCGCGAGATCGAGGCGCTCACCGAAGATTGTCACCTGCTCGGCAAGGCTGACCCAGGTGATGAACTCTCCGGCGAGTCGCGCGAGAAACTCCTCGATTGACTCCAATGCCTCCAGATCCGCGATCGTCGTCTCGAATTCCCCCAGTTCGTATGACACTCGGTCAAGGTCGCCCCCTCGGTTTTTGAGCAAAGGTTGCGAGTACCCCAGCGTAAACACGTGTTCGTACAATCTCGGTGCGCCGGTGGAGATAGTCTGGCTATCATCCGGCCCCGGTATAGTGATGCTCGGAAGGTCCTGGCTGGTATAGTCTGACCGCCAATCAAATGACAAGCCACCGCCGGTTGTCCAGATATCGCGTGCTATGGATGCATCCAACGTGACTCGGTCTACCCTGGTTGGAGCAAAGGGACTGCTGCTGACCGGCTCTACATGTGAGTAGCGGGGATTGACGAGCAGGCGCCAATCCTCCGCAGCAAGATAGCCCTGCTGTCTTGCGCTGCGGATTCGCGGCCTGAGTTGCTCCTGGCGGATGAGGGGATGATTCACTATGACCGAGTCCAGAAAGCTGGACAGGGAAACACCGCGAGCTGCGGATGGAACCGCAACAACAGCGCTCAGCAGGATTATGAATCGGAGCAGACGCAATGTCCTCCCCCACGCAAGATGCCAGTGAGTCAATGTCGAGTGCTGAGTGAAGGCGGACGTTCCGCCCTGCCACAGCAGCCATGGAACGCCCTGATTGTCAGGCTAACTGACAGCGGCATCGACGGAGTCAACGACCTCATCGACCTCACCGCGGAAATCGAGCCAGGTCTCGACGGTCTGGTCTTGAACATCAGCCATAGTCTGTTCAACCTGAGTTTCCAACTGCTCAAGTCTCATCCGCTCAACCTGAAGCTCCTCTCGGACGCTATCCGGAGCATTCTCCATGTCCTGCTCTATCTGCTCAAGTCGCTCGTCTATTCGCTCTGCGGCCTGTTCCAAATCGTCTTCAATCGCAACTCTCTCCTGGCTGAGGTCAATGTCGAATGTTTCCTCCGCGTCTGAACAGCCGACCACAGCCAGTGCAACAGCAAGTAATGACACGATTAGTAATGTGTTAAGAGCCTTCACAGTTACCCTCCCGTTCGAGGTGTGGTGGCTTGGACGTCGTGTTTCGGCGGTACTGATGTCGAAAGCAGCACCGCCGTTGCCACCATCGGGTTGTTGGATGGTTCAATGCTTCTTCAATGCTATGGGTTCGTCCGCCGGTTACGCCCCTGGACCAACCCGCCAATCAGAGACACCACAAAGACAACAAGAAAGACAAAGAAGAGAATCTTCGCAATTCCTGCCGCCGCGCCTGCAATCCCCCCGAATCCGAGTATGGCAGCAATCAGGGCGATCGCAAGGAATATCAAGGCCCAACGT
>CAZXRO010000173.1:4892-6138 GCA_964642435.1 uncultured Ignavibacteriales bacterium | reverse complement strand
TTACCGACGAGAATATCGCCCGCCTCGACCTCTGCCCCGACCCGGATGATACCGTTTTCATCGAGATTGAGCAGGGCTTCCTCGGAGACATTGGGAATCTCGCGGGTGACCTCTTCAGAGCCACGCTTGGTGTCACGCACCTGCAGTTCATATTCTTCGATATGAATCGAGGTGAAGATGTCCTCCCGGACCAGTCGCTCAGAGAGCACGATAGCATCCTCGTAGTTGTAGCCGCGCCAGGGCATGAAGGCTACGAGGGCGTTGTAGCCAAGGGCCAGATCGCCGCGGTCAACCGAGGGGCCATCGGCTATGATAGTGCCGGCGGTTACGGTCTCTCCCGCCTTGATTCGGGGGCGATAGTTGATGCAGGTGTCCTGATTGGACCGCCGGTATTTGGTCAGCTTGTACTCGATGTTTTCGACAAATCCGAGTTCACCCACCTTCGGTTTGACCTCGGGCCTGATAACGATCTTGTTGGCATCGGCATAGACGACCTCGCCATCTTCGCGGGCCTTGATAACCGCTCCGGCATCGGCAGCCGCCTTGGCTTCCATTCCGGTGCCTATCCTGGGTGCCTCCGGCAGCAACAGCGGCACCGCCTGGCGCTGCATATTGGAGCCCATGAGGGCGCGGTTGGCGTCATCGTGTTCGAGGAATGGAATCAGCGAGGCCGCCACCGAGGTGATCTGGCGCGGAGAGATGTCAATGTATTCGACGTCCTCGCGCTTGATATTCGGGTAGTCGGCCCGTCGCCGGACAGCCAGGATTTCGCTGGCGAGCCGGCCGCCATCCTCGATAGGTTCATTGGACTGCGCGATGAAGTAGCGGTCTTCCTCATCGGCGGAAAGGTACTTTGTTTCGTTGGTGACCTTGCCGTTTTTGACCTTGCGATATGGCGTTTCAATGAAGCCATATTTATTGATCCGTGCGAAAGATGCGAGCGAGGTAATCAGCCCGATATTTGGTCCCTCGGGAGTTTCGATGGGGCACATGCGGCCATAGTGCGTATGGTGCACGTCGCGGACCTCAAATCCGGCACGTTCGCGGGTCAGGCCACCGGGTCCGAGTGCAGAGAGGCGGCGCTTGTGCGTCAACTCGGACAGGGGATTGGTCTGGTCCATAAACTGCGAGAGCTGTGAGGAACCGAAGAAGGTCTCCACTACCGAGGACACCGTACGAGCATTGATCAGAAGCTGGGGCGTAACGTTTTCCTGGTCTTTCAGCGACAGGCGTTCACGGATAGTTC
>CAZXRO010000173.1:0-4882 GCA_964642435.1 uncultured Ignavibacteriales bacterium | reverse complement strand
AGGCCGACCGAGAACAGGTTGGCGAGCAGTTCACCGACCGTACGGGCCCGGCGATTGCCGAGGTGATCAATGTCGTCGGTAAAGCCGTCATCGTTGCAAAGCCTGATCAGGTAGCGAATGATAGCGAGGAAGTCCTCGACATCGAGCACCGTCTTATCGAGAGGGATCTCAAGTCCGAGGCGCTGGTTGATCATGTAGCGGCCGACTTCGCCGAGATCGTAGCGCTGGTTATTGAAGAAGAACTTCTCCAGCAGGGACTCGGCCATTTCGATTGTTGGCGGCTCGCCCGGACGGAGTAAAGAATATATTTTGACCAAGGCCTCTTCGCGAGACTTGGTGGGGTCTTTCTTGAGCGTATTGAGAATGACGAAGACCTGTCGTTTTTCACTTCGCGCGACGACCTTGACGGTTTTGCGACCGTTCTCCATGATTTTCTCGGCCACGGACTCGGTGAGCTCTTCGCCAACGCTGAAGAGCACCTCGCCAGTTTCTTTGTCGATAATCGTTTCGGCGACGAAGGCGTCTTCGGGTTTGATCTTCTCCTTGCTCAGGTCAAAGCGCCGGGGCTCATAGAACAAGTTGACCAGGTCTTCATCGGTGGAATAGCCGAGGGCGCGCAACAGCACGGTAACGGGCAGCTTGCGTCGGGAATCAATGTAGACGTACATGATGTCGTTGATATCGACATTGAATTCCACCCAGCTTCCGCGGTAGGGAATAATCCTGGCGGAGTAGAGCTGTTTGCCATTGGGGTGAATGGAATCATCGAAGAAGACACCGGGGCTTCGGTGAAGCTGGCTGACGATGACTCGTTCGGCGCCATTTATGATGAAGGTACCCCACTCGGTGATGAGAGGGAGTTCACCGAAGTACACGTCCTGCTCGATGATATCTTTGACTTCTTTTTCATCGCCTTCACCCTGGCGGGACACCAATCGCATGGTGACGCGCAGGGGTGCTGCGAAGGTCATGTTTCGTTCACGACATTCATCGATAGAATATCGGGTGGGGCCTAAGTGATACCGCACGTATTCGAGCGAGTAGTTACCGTGGATATCCTCTACGGGGAAGATATCGCTGAAGATTTGGTGTAGTCCCTGCGATTCCCTTTTTTCGGGGGGCAACTCCCGCTGCAGGAAGCTAACATATGACTGTACCTGGACATCGAGGAAATTTGGCATTTCCGGGATGTCGGCTACAGATCCGTAGTGTTGCCGATTCAGGAGACCTTTTTCGGACAAGGTGACATCCTCCTCCTGGGATTAAAGACAAAAAACACCTACGCCCGACACCTTTGCGAGGCTCGGGTTAGGGTCAGAACACATATTCAAGCTGTAAACTCAGGTGATCCTGCCATTCAATTACTCGTTCTCTCCCTGCCGCGCAGTGGAGAGCTGCTCATTGCAGTCAATACACCCAACAAAAATTAAGCGATCAGGAATTTCCTCACATCCTCACTGACAGACACGTAACGAACCGGGAACCGCGAGTGTTCCCGGTTCGTCAGCAGATTATGTCGCTACTTGATCTCGACGACAGCGCCGACATCTTCGAGTTTCGCCTTGGCTGCTTCCGCCTCATCTTTTCCAACACCTTCTTTGACCTTGGCCGGAGCCCCTTCCACGAGGTCCTTGGCTTCTTTCAGGCCGAGAGATGTAAGTTCGCGAACAACCTTGATGACCTGGATTTTCTTGTCGCCGACGCCGTTGAGAACGACATCGAATTCGGTTTGTTCTTCGGCAGCCGCTTCGGCACCGCCGGCACCCGGAGCACCAGCCATCATCGCGACCGGTGCTGCGGCCTGCACGTCGAACTTTTCCTGGATCGCCTTTGACAGATCCGCCAGGTCCATCGCACTCAACGATGCGATTTTTTCAACAATTTCTTCAATAGCCGCGTTAGCCACTGTACTACCTCACCAATTATAGGATTCCAATCAACTATTTTTTTCGCTGTATGTTCCGGGATTCAACTCCCCGATTGACCGGGACGAGCCAACCAGAAGCATAGGGATTGAAGCCATCGGTAAGTCCCACTAACTGCCTTCCTCCTGCTTTCTCTTATCCGCGAGGGCGTCCATGGTTCCGATAAGTTCGTGAAAGATGCCATCGATCATACGGGCCACGGCAGCGATCGGGGATTCGATATCGGCCACAAGTTGTGAGAGGAGCTGTTCTTTGCTTGGCAGGTCGGCGAGTCGGCCGATCTGGTCGGCGTCGAACAGTTCTTTTTCGACCGAGAAGACCTTAACGCGGGGCAGTTCGCGCTTCTTGAAGGATTCGTTGATCACCTTGGCGGCGGCAGCGGCATCGCCGGTGGCAAACGCGACTGCTGTGGGTCCGATGAGGTGTTTTTCGATTCCCTCGATGCCGGCCTGATTGACGGCGAGTTTGAGCAGTGTGTTCTTGGCAATCAGGTACCTGACGTCGTTATCGCGCAGGTCTTTGCGCAGGACGGTCATATCGGCGACATTGAGTCCCTGGTAATCGGTAACAAAGAAGGAGTTGGCGTTTTCAAATAGTTCCTTCAGTTCTGCGACCGCCTGGACTTTTTCCGGTTTCGGCATTTTGTCCATTCCTCCTGTTACTTCTTGAGGGCAGCGACGAGCTCTGCCCTATCCAACTTCAGTCCGGGGCTCATGGTCGAGCAGATCGAGGCGCCGAGGAAGTAGGCTCCCTTGGCGGTAGCCGGTTTGGACCGCATGATGGCGTTCAGGAAGGCCATCACATTTTCCACGATCTTCTCACCTTCGAACGAGAGTTTTCCGACCGAGACGGCCACATTGGCCTGCTTGTCGACCCGGAACTCTATCTTACCGGCTTTCAACTCCTGCACGGCGGTGGCGATGTCCATGGTCACGGTGCCTGCCTTGGGGTTCGGCATAAGGCCTCGCGGCCCGAGCACCTTACCGAGCTTGCCGATCACCCGCATCATGTCGGGAGTGGCCACGGAGACATCGAAGTCAGTCCACCCGCCCTGGATTTTCTCGGCCAGGTCATCGGCGCCGACAAAGTCGGCTCCGGCCTGGGTGGCTTCCTCGGCCTTTTCGCCCTGGGCGAACACAGCTACTCTAACAGACTTACCAGTGCCATTGGGCAGGGCCACCGTGCCGCGGACCATCTGGTCGGCGTGACGCGGATTGACGCCGAGCCTGACGGCGATTTCGACGGATTCATCGAATTTGGCGATCTTGTTGTTCTGAAGTAGCTGGACCGCGTCTTGCAGAGAGTACCGCTTCTCGCGGTCGACTTGCTCTCGGAAAGACCGATACTTTTTGGAACGTTTCATTTAGTCCATTCTCCCTGATGGCGTAACGTTTCCGCTACAGGTACAACCGAATGCGAATTGGGGAATTCGTATCGATGTAATTTTTCTTACTTGACCTCAAGGCCCATGGAACGGGCCGTGCCTTCAACCATCCGCATCGCCATTTCGACAGACGAGGCATTCAGATCCGCCATCTTTTTCTCGGCGATCTCCTGGACCTGGGCCTTGGTCACGCGACCGACCTTAGTCTTGTTGGGGATACCGGAGCCCTTCTTCACCTTGGCTGCCATCTTCAGCAGTGTGGATGCGGGGGGTGTTTTGGTGACGAAGCTGAATGACTTGTCCTTGTAGACGGTAATGATAACCGGTGTAAGGACACCCTTGCCGTCTTGCGTTGCGGCGTTAAAGGCCTTGCAGAACTCCATAATATTGACGCCGCGCTGGCCGAGCGCCGGACCGATTGGCGGTGCGGGATTGGCCTGGCCGGCCTTGATCTGGAGTTTAATATAGCCTTCTATTTTCTTAGCCACGAGAAATCACTCTCTACTATGTTAGTATTACTTCTTTGCCGATTCTACTTGCAGGAAGTCGAGTTCAACGGGTGTCGGTCTTCCGAAGATGGACACCATGACCTTGACTTTCTTGCGTTCCATATTGACCTCGCTGACGGTACCGGAGAAATCCATGAAGGGACCATCGATCACCTTTACGGGGTCGCCAGCCTGGAAGGGGATGTCGGCCACTTCCTCGGTTCGACTGCGGTCGATTTGCCCGACAATTCGCTCTACCTCAGCACGGCGAAGCGGTTGGGGGGCATTCTGGTTGCCTACAAAACTCGTGACGCCGGGGGTATTGACTACCAGTTCGCGGGTCTCCTTGGTCATTTCCATTTCCACCAGCATATAGGAGGGAAGGAATTTCTTGGTACTGGTAGACCGTTTGCCCTGTCTCATCTCCGTGACTTCTTCGGTGGGCACCAGAATCTGGCCGAACTTATCCTCCATGCCGGCATTGACAATACCGGACTCAAGATAGCGTTTGGCCTTGTTCTCGTGACCGGAGAACGTGTGAACTGCATACCAGCGTTTGGCCATAGTCTGATTTTCAGCCTCCAAGACCTACTCCAAAGATGGCCTTCACCGCGAAAGTCAGGATACGGTCGACGATACCGATGAAGACGGCCACAATCGAGCATACGACAATCACGACGATAGTGGAACCGACCAACTCGTGTTTTGCCGGCCAGGAGACCTTGCCCAATTCGACTCGGACTTCTCTGAGGAACCGTGTTACCTTTTCAAACACTTGCCACTCACTCGAGTTTTGCAGGCCAGGAGGGATTCGAACCCCCAGCATCCGGTTTTGGAGACCGGCGCTCTACCAGTTCGAGCTACTGGCCTGTCTGATTTTCTTACTTGCCCGCCGGCTCACGATGTCCTGAACGGGAAACGGAACCGACGCCGCCCCATGAAAGGGACAGTGTCGGTTCTTGTCTTCTTCTATTGTCACACGTCGGCAGCGGCCGATCAACGGCAGCCGCCAACTGCAAAGAACCTATTCATGAATGGTGGCGACGACGCCGGCGCCAACCGTTCGGCCACCTTCGCGAATGGCG
>CAZXRO010000172.1:1648-6161 GCA_964642435.1 uncultured Ignavibacteriales bacterium | reverse complement strand
TTTGTCGACTATCCGGAATACGGTGCTTCGGCGGGCGATGTGATCACTGCCCAGGTAGTGCTGTACGCCGATGGTACCATCCTGTACCAGTATGACACAATCGCACCGGGTTTCGACATTGCCAACTGCGCCGTTGGCATGGAGAACTCCGATGGTACCGATGGGCTTGAGGTTGCGTACCTGACCAGCTACCTGCACGATGGTTTGGCGATCAAGTTCGTCAATCCGTCGCAATGGATGACCCTTTCCCACTCCAGTGGTTCGCTGTTGCCGGGTGAGGCCGATACGGTCATGTGCCACATCAAGACCATGGATATGGACACCGGCAGCTATGCCTGTAATGTCATCGTCGCCAGCAACGATCCGGATCCGGCTGACAACCCGATGATGGTGCTGGTCAACCTGACCGTTTCCGATACGCCGCAGTATATGTGCGGAGATGCCAACAACGACGGGCAGGGACCGAATGTGAACGACCTGACCTTCATGGTGGCTTACCTGTTCACCAGTGGTGCAGCGCCGGAGCATGAGCAGGCATTGGACGTCGATGCCGACGGATCTATCAACGTCCAGGACCTGACATACTTCGTGTCCTTCCTGTTCAACGAAGGTCCGCCGCTGAACTGCCCGTAAGCTTGCTCGTCTCATAGCTGCGAGACTTTTCGCAGCCAGACGAACGCTGATAATCGCGGCCACCCCGGCTATATGTTGGGGTGGCCGTCTTCTTTTGTGGTATCAGAAGACCGCCATCCCCCCTGTGGGTGTCACCGTCCCTTGACAGAACACGTCCAAAAGCATACATTTTTGGCTCATCTATATGCTGACTGCGTAAAAGGTTAATAATTATTGGTAACGACCTGGACCGACCATCGAAGGAGGCATTGGCAGAACAATGGCTAACCCAAGCGACTCCCCGATGATAGAAGCGCGGGGATTGACAAGGTACTTTGGCGCTTTCGTGGCGATCAAAGACGTGACATTCTCGGTTCCGCGGGGTCAGGTAGTGGCCTTCCTGGGGCCCAACGGGGCCGGTAAATCAACGACAATGAAGATCCTGACCGGCTATTTGTCGGCCAGCGAGGGCACCGCCAGCATTTGCGGTATGGATGTAGCCTCGCAGCGCCTGCAATTAGCTTCGCGGCTCGGGTATCTTCCGGAAAACGGCCCGTTGTATGACGATATGACGCCGCTGGAGCTGTTACGGTTTTTTGGCGAGGCGCGCGGATTGAAGCACCCGTTGCTCAAATCCCGTATCGACGAGGTGACCAGGCTGGCCGCCTTGGAGGCTGTGCTCGAAAAGCCGATCGGCAAGCTCTCGCGTGGCTATCGCCAGCGTGTCGGATTGGCCCAGGCAATGCTCCATGACCCCGAAGTGCTTATCATGGATGAGCCTACCGCCGGTTTGGACCCCAATCAGATTCGCGACTTCAGGGAGAATATCGGGCGCCTGGGGGCATCGAAGACCATCATGATCTCGACCCACATCCTGCAGGAAGCCGAAGCCGTAGCCGACCGTGTGCTGATGATCTCCGGTGGCGCCCTCGTGTTTGATGGCACCCCCGGGGAGTTGAAGCAGTCCGGATCGCTGGAGGAGGCGTTCTATCGCTTGACCGACTATGGCGCACCGCCCACCTCACCGGAACAGCAGCATGGTGGAGGTACCGCATGAAACTGAACTGGACTGCGATACTCGCTGTGGCCAAACGAGATCTTCGTTCGTACTTCAGCAGCCCGACCGGCTATGTCTTCGTCACATTGTTCATCCTGTTGAGTGCGGCGGCCGCATTCTGGCAACAGCAATTCTTCGCCAACAACCTGGCTAACCTGGACCAGCTCAACGAATTCTTTCCCCTGCTGCTGCTGTTCTTCGTGCCCGCATTAACTATGGGCGTCTGGTCTGAGGAACGACGCCGCGGTACCGACGAGCTGCTGCTCACCCTGCCCATAACCGATCTGGAAGTAGTGATCGGCAAGTACCTGGCCGTACTGGGGATCTACACGGTTTCTCTGGTGCTGTCCCTCAGCCACATCATTGTGCTGTTCTGGCTGGGCAGCCCCGATATCGGGCTGATGTTCGCCAACTACCTTGGCTACTGGCTTATGGGTGCAGGGTTGCTTGCGGTAGGAATGCTGGCTTCGTTGCTGACCTCGCATGCCACGATCGCATTCATCCTGGCGGCAGTGTTCTGTGCGGTGGTGGTCCTGATAAACTCCGGCCAGTTCGTATTAAGCCGGTGGATTCAGGAGACTCTGGGATCACTCGGCGTAGTGTACCACTTTTCGGACCTCGCTCGTGGAGTAATCAGCCTGAAGAGTCTATTGTATTTTATCTCACTTGTCGGTGTGTTTCTGTACTTGAACGTCGTATTGATTTCGCGCCGTCACTGGCCTACTGAAGCCGGCGGTTACAAGTTCTGGGTGCACCACCTGGTGCGTGCGGCGGCGTTGGTGGTGGCGGTGATCGCATTGAATACGATTGTGGCTCGGGCAAGCATCAGGCTCGATGTCACGGCCGAGCAACTACATTCGCTGTCGGACCAGACCGAGCAGATTCTGAATCGGCTGCCCGATGACCGCCCGATTCTGGTACAGGCATTTGTCAGCCCGGAAGTACCGCGGGCGTATGTCGAAACCCGGGCCAATCTCATGAGCAAGCTTGAGGAGATCTCGGCTGCAGCCGGTGAAAAGGTTCAGGTACTGATCCATGATACTGAGCCGTTCACACAGCAGGCGCGCGACGCCCGCGAGAAATTCGGCGTCATGCCCCAACAGGTGACGGTCACCGAGACCGCTCGCGCCTCGACGGAGCAGGTCTTTTTGGGCGTGGCGATCACCTCGGGCGCCAACGAGGAAGTGATCCCGTTCCTTGATCGCGGCCTGCCCGTGGAGTACGAGTTGGTGCGTTCGATTCGAGTGGCGGCACGGGCCGACCGCAAGCGTGTAGGGGTGCTGGATACCGGGGCAGGGATTTTTGGCGGGATGGATTTCGAAACCATGACCAACACCCCCCCCTGGCCGATTGTCAGCGAACTGCGCAAACAGTACGAAGTGGTCGGGGTTAGTCCTCTGGACAGCCTGCCGACTGATCTCGATGCGCTGCTGGTGGTTCTCCCGTCATCGCTGACCCAGGACGAGCTGGACAAACTGCAGGAGTACATTTTGGCCGGGAATCCCACGATGCTGCTGGTTGACCCGGTACCGGTATTCGATATCGCGCAGGCTCCGGTGCTGCCGCGACAGACTGCAAACCCGTTTGGCGGTCCGCAACAGTCCAATGAGCCGCCTAAAGGCAATATCGGGGCGTTTATGGGAGCGCTGGGGCTGTCGTGGAACCCCATGCAGGTTATCTGGGATGGGTATAATCCGCACCCGACACTGAGCTCATTCCCGCCGGAAATCCTGTTTGTGGCGGCCTCCAATGAGACCACCGAGGCGTTCAGCCCCTTCTCGCCGGCGACAGCCGGTCTGCAGGAGATGGCAATGATTTACGGTGGATTCATGTTCAAGGCGCTCAACACCGATCATGAGTTCATCCCGCTGGTTAGAACCGGTCGAACCTCGGGCATCCTGAATTTCAACCAGGTTGTTCGACGAGGCTTTCTGGGTATGGGCTTCCAGCTCAACAGCAACGTCCGGCGGGTTCCTACCAGCGAGACCTATATTGTTGCCGGGCAGATCATTGAAGGGGGCGGGCCGGATACGACCGGGGGAGTCAATGCGATCGTTGTGTCGGACATTGATTTCATCTCGGAGCAGTTCTTCCGCCTGCGTTCACAGGGCATAGGCAATTTGAACTTCGACAATATTACCTTCTTCCTGAATTGTATCGATCTTCTGGCCGGCGATGAGTCCTTCATTGAGTTGCGAAAGAAGCGGGTGAAGCATCGCACGCTGGAGGCGGTCGAGGCGCAAACGCAGCAGTTCATTGAGCAACGTATCGAGGAGGAGACCGAGGCCGAGCGCCAGGCTCAGGCGGCTTTGGATGAGGCCCAGAGCAGGCTCGATGAGAAGGTGGCCCAGGTGCGCAATCGGACAGATTTGGATGAGCAGACCAAGCAGATCATGGCGCGCAATTTGCAAGAGGTAGAGAGCCGTCGATTTGAGGTTCTGAAGACCAACATCGAGTCTGAGAAAGAAGTGAAGATTCAGGCCAGTAAGGAGCGGATGGAGAGCGAGATTCGCCAGATCCAGACCCGCATCAGGACGCTGGCGGTGCTGTTGCCGCCTGTTCCGGTGTTCGTGCTGGGGGTGTTCATATTTGTCCGTCGCCGGAAGCGCGAGCGCGAAGGCGCCGCCCTGGCTCGGAGATTGAGGAGTTAACAGACTGAGGAGTATGGCATTATGCAGGAAATGAAGACAACCATTTGGTTTGTGGCGATCGCGGCGATCCTGGTGGTCCTGGCTTTGCTGATGGCCCCTCGTCGGATTACTCCCGACGCCTTTGTTGACCAGGGCGAACCGTTTTTTCCGGACTTCACCAATCCCAACGAGGCTACCACCCTGGAGGTGATTG
>CAZXRO010000172.1:0-1638 GCA_964642435.1 uncultured Ignavibacteriales bacterium | reverse complement strand
GAGTTTGATTCGGAGAGCGGGCAGGCCAAGCCGTTCAAGGTGACATTCACCGATGGGCTGTGGACGATTCCCTCGCACCACAACTACCCGGCCGATGCCGCCGACCGGCTGGCAGAAACGGCAGCGGGAGTCATTGACCTGAAAAAGGACGATTTTCGCTCCAATACAATCTCGGACCAGCCGCTCACGGGTGTGCTGGATCCCCTGGATGAGACCGCCGGTCTGACCGGCCGCGGCAAGCGGGTCACGCTCAAGAAGGGCGAGCAGGTACTGGCTGATTTGATTATTGGCGATCCTGTCGAGGGGCGGCCGAGCTTTCGCTATGTCCGGATTCCTGGCAGCAATCGTATCTATGCCTCGCGTGTCGATGTTGACCTTTCGACGCGTTTCGAGGACTGGATTGAGACAGACCTGCTGCAGGTAATCAAGCGTAAGATCGACAAAGTGGTGATCGACAATTACCGGGTGGACGAGCGCACGCGCACGATCAACCAGATTGAGAAGACAACCCTGCGCAAGAGCGACGATGGCTGGGATATCGTCGGTGTGCAGGCCGACCCCGATTCAGCCGTGGTGGCGGAGATGCTTGCCACGCTGGACACGCTGACGATCGCGGGTGTGCGGCCGAAGCCGGCGGGCCTCTCGGCCAGTCTGAAGGCGGATGCCGAGGGTGGTGAGATTGATCGCCAGGCGATGTTTTCGCTGCAGGAGAAGGGCTTTTTTATTGGTCGTGATGGCAACCTTGTCTCCAATGAGGGCGAGATGGAGGTTCGCACCACCGACCATGTTTACTACACGCTTCGTTTCGGCGAGGTTGTCTATGGAAGTGGTCTGGAGCTGAGCGCCGGGGTGGGCGGACAGTCGTCCGCTGAGCGGACCGGGGACGCGGGTGCAGCGCGCTACTTGTTTGTGACGACACGATTCGAGAAGGATGAATTGCCGCCGCAGCCACCGCAGCCAAGCGACCGCAAGTTCGAGAGCAAGCCAGATTCCCTGTGGACGGCGCAGGACTCGACCAACTCGGCTCGTCAGAAAGAATACGAGGCGTGGCTGGCCAGTGTCGAGCGTGGGGAGAATATCAGCCGGGAACTCAACGAGCGGTTCGCGGACTGGTATTACGTGATCAGCGAGGACAGTTTTGGCAAGCTGAAGGTGAGCCGGGCTGAGTTGACAAAGTAGCCTCCACGAGTTAACGAGATCCGATAGTCCTTTGTAGCGCAGAATCCCGTCTTCGGGGTTCTGCGTTTCTGCAGATGATCCCGTGAGCGAACAATGGCAGGATGCCGCTGGCATTCGGCCCTACCTCAGGATTGACGCCTGCCAGTTTCAAAGCGCGATACAAAGAGATCAGATTGACTGCGGTGTCGGAATAAGAGTTCCCCGAGGCAAGCCTCGGGCCACCCCACAAGTGGTGCCGGGTGAGGTGAGGCAGTGAGATCATGCGGATCAGTCCCGGTAGGGCAGGAGCCCTTAGGGTCCTGCCAGTCTCAAAGCGCGATACAAAGAGATGAGAATGACTGAACCCACAGCAAGCTGTGGGGCACCGGCAACGCTGGCATTCGGCCCTACGGGAGATTCGACATGCACACTCAATCAAGTCATTGCGAGGACCGCCGCGCCTGTGGCGCGCAGGGACGA
>CAZXRO010000171.1:0-6163 GCA_964642435.1 uncultured Ignavibacteriales bacterium | reverse complement strand
ACCGTCATCGGGCCGGCCTGGTACGACGACGCCCGGCGCCGGCGCCGCCTGCCCGAGGCGCGGCGCCGCGAGTGCAGCACCCAGGCCGACTGCGACCGCCAGATAGCCATCGGCAGCAACGTCCATGAGGTCACCGCTGCTCTGTTGCGACTCCCACCGGTCAAGACGCCAGTTGACGCCGTCGGTGCTTGTGGCGACGCGACTCGAGAGACCGACTGCCACCAGATTGTCATTGAGATCCGTAAGTGCGCGCATCGGCTCACCGATCTGAGCGACCTGCCACTGTTGTCCGTCGACAGAGAGCGCAATTCCGCCGGTTTCTCCGACAGCGGCATACATGGTGTCCAGCCAGTGGAGTGACACTACCGCCTGTCCGAGACCGGTCTCGTGTGTGGACCACGAGACCGCATCGATAGAGAGCCGAACGTCCTCGGAGGTGCTGCCTACCAGAAAGCCCAAGTCCGAGTGTGCGGCTGCCTGCAAGGTGTTGTTGCCGAGCGCCGGACCGTTGGTCCACACGTCGAGGCTGTCGCTCACCACCAGGGCGCCCTTGAAACCGACGGCGATATGCCGCGATCCGGAACTGGCCGTGGCAAATAGATTGACGCCTTGCGGTGACTGGCGAACTGTCCAGCTTTCTCCAGGAATCGAGGCAGAAGGAGTCGCAGGAGATACGGTGTCATCGCTACAGGACGCGCAGATCAGCCAGAGGACAAGGCCAGTCAGCAGGCTTAGCAGGGGCGCTCTTGTGTTGGGTAGACGTGACATCATCATTGAAACAACATAGCACACTAAGGCGTTTCCGGCAAGATCGGCCAAACAGCAGATTGACAAGACCTGCTCAGGCTGCGTACCATAGGCACTAACATGAACCGACGCAAACCCAAAGGTGCTGATCGTCGACACTCTGACGGTCGCCGGATCAATCCGCACTCAAATCTGTCAGCCCGCGTGCGCGAGCTTGACGAGAACGAACTGCTGGGCCTCGTCGAGAGTCTGGATCATGACCCCCTGTTGCTCGTTCTGGATCAGGTACAGGATCCGCAGAACCTTGGGGCCTGTTTGCGGACGGCCGATGCGGCCGGGGTCGATGCGGTGGTCGTACCCAAAGATAACTCTGCCCCGATAAGCCCCACTGTGCGTTCTATTGCGAGCGGCGCGGCAGAGACAGTGCCGGTTGCGCGTGTCACCAACCTGGCGCGGACTCTTCGCGCCTTGAAGGAACTCGGTGTCTGGGTATTTGGCACCTCAGATCGAGCTGACACGAGTCTCTACAGCGCCGATCTCCGAGGCCCCGTCGCCCTCGTGATGGGGGCGGAAGGCAAGGGGCTGCGTCGTCTGACCCTCGAGACTTGTGATCTTCTCGTGCGGATTCCCATGGTAGGGACGGTCGAATGTTTGAACGTGTCGGTGGCTACCGGAGTCTGTCTGTTTGAAGTAGTGCGCCAACGAAAGGCCGACTGAGCCGACTGCTCACTTCCTCGTAAGATTATGTACACCAGGACATTGTGATAGTGTCATGCCAAGCGCATTAGGTCGGGAACTTTCCGGCCAACGCGGCCGTTTATCTGACATAATGGGTCTACTAATAAATTGTTATAACAAGAAAGGACGGCAGAAATGCTGAAGCGAATCATTGCCTTTACATTGGTAGGTATGCTGGGAGCTGCCTCGGTGCCGGCGGCGACATGGAATGTTGATCGTAGCCATTCCAGCATCGACTTCACCGTCAGTCATCTGGTGATTTCTAAGGTGCGCGGCGGCTTCGGTGACTTCGAGGGGACCATTGCATTCGATGGGAAGAACTGGGAAGAGGCAAGCACCACCTGGACTGTCCAGGTCGCGTCCATCGACACCAAGGATGCGGACCGCGATGATCACCTGCGTAACCCTGACTTCTTTGATGTGCAGAAATTTCCGACGATGACGTTCGTCTCCAAGAAGGTCGTCAACACGGAAGGCGGCAAGTTCGAGTTGATTGGTGATTTGACGATCAAGGATGTGACCAAAGAGGTGACGTTCGAAGGTGAGTTCCGCGGGGTGATCGATGACCCTTGGGGGAAGACCCGGGCCGGTTTCTTTGCTGAGACGACGATCGACCGCAAGGATTTCAATATCACGTGGAACAAGACTCTTGATGCAGGCGGATTGGCGGTTGGAAACGATGTTGATATTCGTATTGAGGTAGAGGCCATAAAGGCCGATTAGACTGCCCGTACTTCAGGTATTGCGAGGGCTCGACCATATCAGGTCGGGCCTTTCTCATTGTGAACAGAACCCTCAGGTGAACAAGCCGAAGCCGTTCAACGGTTCAGAAGCGTCTGAGCAGTCCCACCACCTTGCCGGCCAGTCTGAACTCACCCGATGAGCGATTGACGATAATCGGCTCGAAGTCCTCGTTCTCGGGTTGGAGTCGCACCTGGCGCCCCTCCGGGAAGTATCGCTTCACCGTAGCCTCATTGTTGATCAGTGCCACCACAATGTCGCCGGTATGCGCGACTGTCTGCTTGCGCACCAATACCATATCGCCGTTGTAGATACCGGCATCCTTCATAGAGTCGCCGTCGACACGCAGCACAAACGAATCGCCGGCGGGCAGGAAGGAGAGATCCAGCGCCAGTTCGCCCTCGATATTCTCGACGGCATCAATCGGGACGCCCGCCGGGACGGTGCCCACAATGGGGATGCGTCCAACCTGATTTGCTACTGACTGTGTGAGTTCCAGGCCTCGGGAGATCAGCCCCTGCTTTTTGAGAAAGCCCTTCTTGATGAGAGCGGCAATGTGGCTTCGTACGCCGTTGGTCGAGCGTATCCCAAACTTGCTGCCGATTTCTCGTATAGTGGGTGGATGACCTCGTGAAGCGATCTGGTCTCGGATGAACTGAAGGACATCCCGTTGTCTCGAAGTCAGCTCTTGCTTCATACGATCCTTCCGGTGGTAATCGCCTGATTCACGTCAGGGCGATCGTTGACTACGGTCCTGAACCAAGGATACTGCCCATATGTGTAGCTGTCAAGGTTTTTTGGACAGGTATTGGCTTAACCCCACACGTGGATTTGTCGATAGATTTGATATACAGTGTCCTTGGCGGGACTGAACAAAAAGCACTCGGTTACATTGAGGCAACGTTCATAAACATGCAGTCAGCGTCACCACACAGATACAACAGCAAAGGCAAACAGAGCCAGCCAGTTTGGCATTCGATAAGGGGCTCGGTCGGGCTTGCCATGGTTCTGTTGTCAATACTGTGTTTGAGTCTGTCGCTGGGCCCGAAGAGCGGCATCGCTGAACAGGCGGATCACATCAGCGATTCATCTTGCCAGGACATGAGCGTAGAGGCCTGTCTGGCGCTTGATGTACAGGACCGCGAGCCCGTCTGGCGGTCTGAGGTATTTGAGGAGTCTGTAGGCATAGTCTATTGCTGGACCAGAGTAATCGGCGTTACGGACTCAACCACCATCACGCACATCTGGGTTTACGACACGACCGAGATGGCACGGGTGCCGCTCCGGGTCGGCAGCCCCAGTTGGCGTACGTGGAGTTTCAAGACGATTCCTCCGTGGGCCAAAGGAGAGTGGACCGTGCGCCTCGCCAACGCTGAGGGGGTTGTGTTTGACTCTCTCAGGTTCGAAGTCTTGTCAGAGGCGCAGATGTGGAATGCTCCTCTGGAGCCTCCCGGATACACCAGCCGCCGGCAGTTAGACCATCAACCAGACGAAGTACGTTAGCCGACACGTTCGATCGACGCCAACAAGCCAGAAATCAAAAGGCCGACTCCCAACAATGGGAGCCGGCCTTTGTACTTTCGAGTGTATGGTCAGTGGTGTGACCTCAGGCTTCCTCAGCCTCCTCGCGAGCCTTGGCTTCCTCAATCACCTTCTGTGCCTGATCGTGTGGCACTTCCTCGTAATGCGAAAACTCGAGGCTGTAGAACCCCTGGCCGGAAGTCATTGATCTCAGGTCGACTGAATACTGGTACATCTCAGCTCGGGGCACCTGCGCCTTGATGCGCTGATAGCGTCCTTCGGGTTCCATGCCGCCAATCTTGGCGCGACGGGACGACAGATCGCCCATAATGTCGCCGGTATAGTCATCCGGTACGATAACTTCAACATTGTAGATCGGCTCCAGCAAGACCGGTTTGGCCTCCATGAAGCCTTGCTTGAAGGCCTGAGAGGAAGCGATCTTGAAGGCCATATCAGAGGAATCAACTTCGTGGTACGAGCCATAGTACAGGGCCGCTTTGAGGTCAACTACTGGAGATCCGGTCAATGGTCCATGTTGCATAGATTCCACAACACCCTTTTCGACCGCAGGAATGTACTTGCTCGGGACAACACCGCCTTTGATTTCATCGAGGAACTCGAAGCCGGCACCGCGCTCATTGGGTTCCAGGCGGATGTGTACCTCGCCAAACTGGCCGCGTCCACCGGACTGTTTCTTGTGGCGGTACCTGGTCTCGGATTTACCGCGAATTGTCTCACGATAAGCGATGCGGGGACGCTCAAGGTCTACCTCGGTGTTGAAGCGGCGTTTCAATTTGTCAGAGAGCACCTCAATATGCGTCGAGCCCTGAGCAAACAGCACCATTTGCTTGAGGGCGGGGTCGGAGATAACTTTGAAAGTCGGATCTTCCTCCCGGAGTTTCTGCAGACCGTTGGCCACCTTGTCTTCGTCGCCCTTTGACTTTGGCTTGATGGCGACATCCATTACTGGATTGGGGTAGTCGGGCGCCGGAACCGTGAATTTGGCGCCAGAGCACAGGGTGTTGCCGATATGAGTGTCTTTGAGCTTGACCATGACACCCAGATCGCCGGCAGGGGCACTGGTAATATCGACACGGTTTTTGCCCTGGAAGGTGTACAACTGCGTGCTGCGCTCAGTCACTTCGGTTTGCTGATTCTTAAGCTCCGCTCCGGGCTTGACCGTGCCGGACATCGTCTTGAAGAAAGACATATCGCCCAGGTGCCCCTCGGCGTGTACTTTGAACACATAGCTTACCACCGGGCCACTTGGATCAGGCGGCAGGGTTGTCATCTCTTCGGTGCCAGTCTTGAAGACGTTGGCCGGAGGCATCTGATCCGGCGACGGCAGGTAGTTGGTGATGAAGTCAAGCATCAGCTTGACACCTGAGTTCTTTGCTCCGGAGCCACACAGGACAGGGAAGACCTTGCCTTTGATTATGCCGTTGGAGAAACCTCTTATGAAATCTTCCTTTTCCAGCGTGCCGGCCTCGAAGAACTTCTCTAAGAGAGCGTCATCGGTCTCGGCGGCGGTCTCAATGAGCTTCTCGCGTTCACTATCGACCAAATCCTGCATATCGGCTGGAATCTCGGATTCCTGGGGATCGCCCTGTTCGTCGAAGGTGTATGCCTTCATCCGAAGCAGGTCTACAATGCCCTTGAAGTTCTCGGCCTGTCCGATGGGGAGGTGCACGGCAGCTGCCTGGGTGCCGAAGGCGTCTCGAATGGCGTCAACGCAGGATTGCCAGTTGGCGTTTTCGATCTCCATCTTATTGATGAAGAAGAAGCGGGCAATACCGAGCTTCTCAATGTACTTCCACTGAATCTGTGTTCCGACCTCAACGCCGGCGGTGGATGCAATCACCATGCCTACGGAGTCTGCGACCTTGAGGCTGCCGATCAACTCGCCCAGAAAATCGGAGTGACCGGGACCGTCCAGCAGATTGATCTTGGTATTCTTCCATTCACAGGCAAGGAGCTTCGACGATATCGTGGTCTTCTTGGCTACTTCGTCATCCTGGTAGTCCAGCAGTGAGGAACCGTCATCAACACGCCCCATTCGGTTGTTGACGCCAGTTGAGAAGGCAATGGCGTCGGCAATCGTGGTCTTGCCGCAGCCGCGCTGGCCTGCCAGAACCAAGTTTCTAATCTTGTCAGTCGAATACTCCTTCACGTGCGAACCTCCGAGGTCTCTAATTGTGCTTCGGGTTTAGGAAAACAATCCGGACTGCCCGAAAACCGCGGGCGAGTCAGAGTCACATGGTATAACAATAGGCCGTTTTTGTCAAACCGTTTTGTGGCGTAAACCCCGAAATCGCCGGGCGTTGGCCCACCCGCAGGCTCGGTTCGATGGGGGAATGGAAGCTAAACCCCAATGCGCAAACGCCCGCCTGGAATCAGGCGGGCGTTTGGCGTGTAT
>CAZXRO010000170.1:487-6164 GCA_964642435.1 uncultured Ignavibacteriales bacterium | reverse complement strand
ATTGCAGAAATGGCTGGCTATCATACGCTGCAGGGTTGATGACATAGGCTAACCAGTCGTTTATCCGGGCCATAACTGCCAGTTCTGCCCGTCGAATCTCGTCAATCGAATACTCCGACAAATCCGGCTTGGGCAATGAATTCAGCCACGAGGCCTTCGCCGGGCATTTGTGCGCAAGATACCAAGCTACCTCAGGATTAGCCGCCAACGCCAGGGACAGAGCATCGACAGGCAACCAGTCCCCCATCCAGTCAATCTGCTCTGTCTCCAGCAATAACAGCGATGAAAAGGGCAGGTCTGTGCAATCGAGCCAATTCAATGACATGAAACGGCAGAACTCCTTGTAGTCAGTGCCAAAGTCCTACGTTCAGCGGTCAAGATCGGGCAACTGCGCGCTCGTGTCAATCAGGCATCTCTCACTGGAAACACACGGGACCGATCACGTGTTGGAGAGGTCAACGATAACCAACATGACACGGAGAGACAATATGTCTAAGATTGGTCTGTTCTACGGTAGCTCCGGGGGCAACACTGAAGATGTGGCCACCGCCTTGAAAACGGAGCTGGAGAAGCAGGGCGCCGAGGTTGAACTACACGATATTGCCACCGACGACTACACCCGGATGAGAGACTTCGATCGGCTTATCCTGGCAACCTCAACCTGGAACGAGGGCGAACTGCAGGATGACTGGCATTCGGTCTATGATGACCTGCAGCAGATGGACTTCAGTGGAAAAACAGTCGCCTTTGTCGGCCTGGGCGATCAGGACAACTACGGCGACCATTTCGCCAATGGCATGGGTTTGCTGTCAAAGCCGTTTGCGACCAATGGCGCCAGGATCGTTGGCCGGTGGCCAACCGAGGGGTATAATTTCGAGGCGTCGGAAGCTGTCGAGGGCGACAAGTTTGTCGGGCTGGCACTCGATGTTGACAATCAGCTTGAACTCAACGACGAACGTATGCAACGCTGGTCGGAACAGGTCACGAAGGAATTTGGCATCGAGTAACCTGTGGACCCCGCCTGAGGCAGACCGGCCTCGGTTACTGTAGCAATCTACAGTTGGACTGCCGGTGTCGTGTCCGGCTGCCCTCTTGACAAGTTGCCCTCGTGCCGCCGGCTCAGTTTCTTGTTTGTTTTGTCCGAAAACAGTGTATAAGTACCGAAAGGCACAAACCTCTGTTCGAGGAGATTTCCATAATCGTGACACGCAAGCTTGGCGGAATACTACTTCTGGCCGTGCTGCTGATAGTCAGCGGCTGTGGCGGCGGTGACGGCCCCAATGGTCCCGTCGACGACACTACTCCACCCACCGTGACGTCAGTCAATCCGTCGAATGGTGCCACTGACGTCGACATCGAAACGGCCATTGAAGTTGTGTTTTCCGAGACTTTGACCTTAGCTTCAGTCAATGCCAACAGCGTTGGACAACTTTCTGGCCTGTTCAGTTTCCCCAGTGACTCCGAGGTTACCATCCTGCCGCTGCCGGTACTGGACTATGGCACCGAGTATACTCTCGAAGTAACGACCGACGTCAAGGACAAGGCCGGCAACCCGCTGGCAGAACCATACTCCTGGTCGTTCACGACCGAGCCCGATCCCGCCACCACGAGCCCCGAGGTGGTGTCGGTCACGCCGACATCGGGCAGCAACTCGCATATCGCATGGGATCCGATCACGATCACGTTTGATAAGGCGATGGACTCCGCGACGTTCACCCAAGGGGCGATAACTCTCGCCAAGGGACTTACGGGGATACAGGGAGCTATCAGCTACGACAGCGCCAGCAATACTGCAAGCTTCCTGCCCGACGATACCCTCGAGTACGGCGTGCAACACACGGCCAGTGTCACCACGCTGGTGGCGGATACATTCGGCAACCACCTCGATGAAACGTACCTATGGACCTTCACAACGGCTTCGGATCCATTCGTCCCCTCGGTTAGTTTCAGCCCGTTCTACTACAACGCTGTCGTTGATTCTCAACTGAGCATCCCAATGTATGTCCAGCACCCGGTCGGAGTGGACAGCATTCGTTACTTTGTCGATGGTGCGCCGGTTCCCTCAGCGACCGACTACGCCGAACCCTGGGCTTTCGACTGGGATGCCTCCGGGCTCGATATTGGCCAGGTCATCAACTTGACAGCTACAGCCTACGCCATGGGGCGCCAGGGCGAGGCCGATGCTTTACCGATTATCTATCTCTGGGAACAGATGGTACTCGATGACAACGCCGAACAACTGCCACAGGACGTGGTCAGGATGCTGGCTCGGACCACCGATACCCTGCTGGAGCTGCGCTACGAGTTCGCTGTCGACTGGGTGGATGCGTACCAGGACACGGGAGTCGACCTGGGTGTCTACTTCGATATTGACGCTAACCCTAATACAGGAAGAAACGACTTCGATGGATCCAGCCTGAACGGTATCGGCGCTGAGTATCGCATGATTCTGGGACTCCACGGGGCCGACACCACTATGGCGCTCTGGACTGGATCGAGTTGGGCCAAGGCGTTTGACACAACCGGACTTGCGTATCACAATATTCCGGATTCAACCAGGGTGATGGAGGTCGGGATTGACTGGAGTGACCTGGGAAATCCGTTGGTGGCACGGATTGTCTCAATCAATATCTTCTTCCACAGCACCAGCGATTTCACGGCTGACTGGATCCCCAATCAGGGGGACGGCTTTGTTGCCATCTCCCGTGAACATCGGTATTTCGGCAGTTCACCTGGCTCAAGCGCGGCGAAGTTCACAAGACCCCCCCGAGCGCAAAGTCCTCAATTTGTGCGGCCCGCCAATCCATTCAAGTAGACAGCGCAACAGGGATATCAGGGTAGCCAGAAACACTGAGGCGGCCATGGACTCGTCCATCGCCGCCTCTGCTATCTGATTATCCGGTTGTACGCAATCAGAACTTCTGGAATCCCTCCGAACTGCCAAAGTCATTTGACGCAGACGGGCTGGACTGCTCCTCTGAGCTTGACGAATCATCATCCTGACCCCATCGATCGGAAGTGGAGACAATCCCCTTGAGCCGCAGATCGAAGTCATCCGGGTTGGACGCATTGTTCATGGCTTCCTCGAACGAAATCAATCCCTGCTTGTGCAGTTTCATGATCGATTGATCAAACGTCTGCATACCGTATTGAACTCCGCCCTGCTCCACCAGTTCGGGAATGTTGTGGATTTTCTCTGGATCAAGAATACAATCCCGGATAGCTGCGGTAGCGATCATGATTTCCAGCGCCGGGACTCGCCCGCCACCATCAGCGCGCGCCAAAAGACGCTGGCAAACCACGGCCTTCAGCGTACCGGCAAGCAGCAGCCGAATCTGATCATGCTGGTGTGGTGGGAAGAAAGAGATTATACGGGTCAGCGTCTCGACAACGTTCATGGTGTGCAGCGTGGTGAGCACCAAATGCCCCGTATCGGCGGCGGTCAACGCTATCGACATCGTCTCCAGGTCACGAACCTCACCGATCAGGATCGTGTCCGGGTCCTGCCGGAACGCATGGCGCAACGCCGAGGCGAAGGTTTCCGTATCACCCCCCACTTCTCGCTGAGCAATAATCGACTTCTTGTCGCGATAGATATACTCGATCGGATCTTCCACGGTGACAATGTTGTCCGAGCGGTTGGCGTTCATCTCCTCGATCATCGATGCCAGCGTGGTCGATTTACCCGAACCCGTGGTCCCGGTAATCACGATCAGCCCCCGGCGCTCGTAGGCCAGCTTCTTGATTACCTCGGGAAGCATGAGCGATTCGAACGAGGGTACCTGGGTATTGACGGCACGTATCGCAATACCGCTGGTGCCGCGTTGACGAAACAGGTTGATACGAAAACGACCCAGCTTGGCCACAGACAAAGCCAGGTCCATCTCGTTTTTTCTCTGAAAACGTTCGCGCTGCTTTTCATTAAGAATCTGGCTGACCATCTGATCCATCTGATCTATGGTCACCGGATCCGTTTGAATCTGCTCGAGTCTGCCGTTGACACGGAGATGGGGTCTGATTCCAACGCGAATGTGAAGGTCCGACGACTTGCGGTTGAGCATCTCAACCAGCATCTGTTTGAGATTCATTCTCAATCCCTTTCCGAAAGCACCACGCCGAAGCGCGGTCTCGGCTACTCGGGATCGATCAAGAACAGCGTCTGTCCGAACTCCACCGGTTGAGCGTTTTCGACCATGATCTTGGCAATCCGGCCGGATACTTCCGACTCGATTTCGTTCATCAGCTTCATCGCCTCGACAATGCAGACCACCTGCCCAACCGAGATCTTCTCATTAAGTGAGACATACGGCGCGGCATCCGGCGCCGGGGAGGAGTAGTACGTACCCACCATCGGCGAGGTAATCGGCACCAGCTTGTCATCACTCGCGGCCGGGACTGGCTCGGGCGTAGCCACAGGCTTCTCAGCCGGCGGATCGGCAGGCCGCATAGTCGGCGCTGTCTGCACCACAGTGGCAGCGGTATGCCCGTTGCCATTGGCGACTTGATCGCCCCGATGAATGATTTTCACCGTCCGTCCCCAAGTGGAGACTTCTAATGATTCAATATCGGACTCTTCAACCAGTCGGATTAGCTTTTTGATGTAACTTACGTTCATTCACCTACCTCAAACGGTCAATAACGATCGATTTTGGGATGATGGCGTGTTCGGGCAGTCTTCCCCTTGTTGCCATTCAGCCATTCAGTATAACCAGAGGCCAGTTACAACTCCAACAAATTTTTCGGCGCTTTGTTCAGCACACGGCCACCGGACCGGGTAACCACCACGTCGTCCTCTATCCGAACTCCGCCCCAGCCCGACAAATAGACTCCGGGCTCGATTGTTATCACGTTGCCCACCTTGAGCTTATCATTTGACTTCGGTGATACGCGAGGACCCACGTGCACGAAATACCCTATCCCATGACCGGTACCATGCCCAAAATCGTCCCCGTGGCCGGCCTTGGTGATGATCCGACGGCAGACATCATCGACTGCCCTGCCATCGACTCCCGCCTTAACCTTGCGAATACCAGCCTTCTGCGCCCTGAGCACCAGATTATAGATCTTCTTCTGTTTGGCCGTAGCCTTTCCCAGCACAACGGTTCTCGTCATATCGGAGACATATCCCTTATACGTCGCGCCAAAATCGAAGGTGACAAAATCACCCTGCTCCAGCTTCTTGGTGGAGGCCACACCGTGTGGTAGGGCGCTGCGCCAGCCCGAAGCAACAATCGTCTCAAAAGCCGGCTTCTCCGAGCCAAGCATCATCATCTGGTATTCGAGTTCCGCACATATCTCGTTCTCACGGACACCCGGAGCGATAATGTTCAAGATGCGCTCAAAGGCGACATCTGAAATCTCCACCGCCTTCTCAATCAGTTTGATCTCAGTCTTGTCCTTCACCCAACCCAGTTCACTCAGAAGACCGCCGGCGTTCGCCAGTAACGCGTCCGGTAGCGCATGAATGATGCGGCTTCGCTGGCTGACCGTCAGGTACTCACCATCGAAACCATAGCGGAAGTTCTTCTTGTTCAGCTCAGGGAACTCCTTGAGCTGGCCGATCGCCTCCCCCTGCACAATCTGCACCTTGGCACCAGTAACCTGCTTTCCGGCCTGATCCTTGTAGCGGAAGTCCGTGAAGAAGCTGGCGCCTTTCGTCTGGACAATCAACATACCA
>CAZXRO010000170.1:0-477 GCA_964642435.1 uncultured Ignavibacteriales bacterium | reverse complement strand
GTCAGGTAACGAATGTGATCCAGATGGGTAACGATCATGCCATCCAGGTTCTCAGCTTTCATCTTCTGTCTTAGTTCGCCAATGCGCTTTACCGACATAATTAGCGCTCCTTCTCTCGAACTTTCTGTTGGCTCTGTTGCAGCTTCTCTTTGAGCCGCGGACTGTCTGCATTGCGACAAAGATGCTCGAACACCTCTGCGGCCAGACGTGGGTAGCCCTGCTTCAGATACAGGTCACCAAGCGTCTCGGTATAAAAGTACACCTGCCTGAGCGGCTTTCTTTCCGTGGGATTCTCCGGCGGCCGAGGTAGCGTAATGGTAGTCGTTGTCTCCTGCAAGCGCTTCTTGATTCGACAACTCAGACCGCTGCCGTGTGGGTCCAACTGCTGCACCTGCTGATACATCGCCATAGCCCCGATCTCATCGCCGGCGGCGAACTTAATATCGCCAAGATACTTCAACGCTACAAGGTTGTCAG
>CAZXRO010000169.1:5786-6173 GCA_964642435.1 uncultured Ignavibacteriales bacterium | reverse complement strand
TGGAACCAGAGCTACAAGGAGCGCTCTGCGAAGAAATCGTGGCTTGGTGCCCCACAGATAGATGACAAGACCGATCACGGGTACGACGATCATTAGATTCAAGTCAATCGGCATCATGTACTTGTTCAGATCGACATATGTACTTGGATCGGTGAGCACACGCAGATTGCGCATGAGTTGCTGCGAATCCGAAAGAGCCCCCGGATTCTCCGCAAAGATGACTCGGATCACTACCGTAACGACAACCCAGATACCGCCCTGAACGATCAGGTGCTTCATGTGCTGCCACCTGAACGCGGATAACCCAAGGTTGGCCAACAGAATAGCCGGAATCAGGATGGATGTTTCCTTTGAGAGGGTATTTCTAAAATCCAAAGGTCCCAAGAA
>CAZXRO010000169.1:0-5776 GCA_964642435.1 uncultured Ignavibacteriales bacterium | reverse complement strand
CCACCGCCAGCGCTTCTCCAAAATGAACCCAAGACAGAAGATGAAGAGCATGAGATTCGGATAGTCATAGATGAAATGCGCATGTACCAGCGGCAGCGACAACACGAACAGGATTGCCGTGATGTTGGCCGTGAACTCACTCATATCATACAGAAGACCTACCAAGCGCCGCATTGCGAAGGCACACCCGACCAAACTACCAAGAAACACGCCGATCGTCCAGAATCCCTCGGTAGCATGCTCCGCCCCAATTGGGTACAGCTTCTCCAAGCCCCGCGCTTCCCATACTCCCTGAAGTGTCAACTTGATCGACTCCGGCGTCAACCACGTTAGCCCTCGCACAAGGCTCGGTGCCAGTGTCCGGTACACAAACGGGCGAACAGCATCACCCTCGATCATGTCGATTAGTCTGACGAAATCCTGTGAGTGGAAATCACCGATCGCCATCGTCACCGTCAACACATAGCTCGCCGCTATGTATGCAGCCAGAACGAACAGCCCTCGCCGCAACCAGATTCGTGTCCATGATGTCATTAGCCAACCCTTTTCTGACTCGTTACCCCCAGGCCCTATTGAATCGAACTGCCAACTGACAGCGAAGCCCCCAGGGAAAAATAGCTCGTACACAAACGGAGTGTTAGCCCTCTTCGAAGATACTACCAGACATCCGGAAAGCCAACCGTTATCTCATGGTTTATTCCGATTGTCGCCCCCAGGATTGGCTCGACCACACTTGTGCCGCAGTGTGTTTCATCCGTATACTACCCCCATGAGCCGTATCCATCTCATAGCGCGCGGGATTATCATCCAGCACGGACACATCCTCCTGTGCCACAAGAAGGGCATGGACTACGTCTTTCTGCCCGGTGGCCATATTGAACCGTTCGAATCCGCCGCCCAGGCCATCGTCCGCGAAATGACCGAGGAGTTCGGCGGCGAGGCGGTCATCGACCGATTCGTCACCACTATCGAGAACAGCTACCTTGAGGACAGCAAAGACCACCACGAGATATGCATCATCATGGCCGGCCGGCTCTCCAATGTGTGCTATCCCGAATCACCCGTCTCACTGGAACCCAGGCT
Source organism: uncultured Ignavibacteriales bacterium (assembly GCA_964642435.1). GTDB lineage: Bacteria > Zixibacteria > MSB-5A5 > GN15 > FEB-12 > WJKG01. Next base: position 4,693 of record CAZXRO010000169.1, on the reverse strand, counting down.
GGAGTTCCCCTGGCATCCCGTGGCGCAACTCGAGTCGGCCAACCTCATGCCGCCGCCGCTGGTCGATGTCGTCATGGCGTTCGCATCGGACCGCCCCCCCAAACCGTTTATCAGCCACTGGGACATCTGAGACACGCTCTGTTCCTTCCTGCTGATTCGCGCCTATTCTTTGACCGGCAACACGTTAATCGCCTTCACCACCAGCATAACCTGATCGCCTTCTCTTAAGCCCATCGCCTCGGCTGACTCTGTGGTCAGCACCGAGGCCATCTCGGCCGGAGCAGCTACCTCAAACTTAGCCAGGGTCATGATTTCACCCTTCTTGACCGACTTCACCGTCGCCGTGATTGCATTGCGAGCGCCGTGCTTCATAGCATCTCCTTTCTCATTCTTGTATATGGGCGTTGCTCTGCCATGTATATCAGATAGCATACTGACTGTCAATTGGTACTCCCATAGTAGTTCTGTTTGGATACACCGACAGCAGCCTATTATACTTGCCCTATGCAGACCGCATTGCACATACGCGCCATTGTTACTCAGATCGAGCGAGAGCTCGCCGGTGGCGAGATTGTCTCGACCGAGTTCTACAAGAAAGAGCGCGCCGCCTACCTGTTTGTCAAGGCGTCGAAATCCCGCCAGGCACTCGGATTCATTTACCACCCTCACGGCGCCGGCGTGTTCGTCGTGCCAGCCTCCAAGGTGCGCCTGGACACGCGGGAGAAACCATGGCCGATCTTCAAGCTCGAGGGCGGGACCATTACCCACGTCCGTCAACTCGGGCTGGATCGCATCTTCGTCCTCGACATCGAGCGCGGCAGCAACAACTGGGAACTGGTCTGCGAGGCGATCGGTCCCAACGGTAACCTGTGGCTGCTCGATGAGGCCGGGGAGATCCAGGCCACCTTACGCAAGCGCGATTTCACGCCGGGTCAGCCCTACACGCCAGCCGAACTGCCGCCGAAACTCAACCCATTTGAGGTCTCGTTCGAGTCGTTCACTACGGCCTTTCGCGAGGGAAACCACAGCTCACTGGTAGCCTTCCTCGATCGCACCTTCCTGGGCCTTAACACAACGCTGGCCAAAGAGATCGTCGCCCGCGCCGACCTGGACTTCGCCTCGCTCGATGAGATCGAGACACACGATATCGAGCGACTTCACGAGACACTCATCGATATCATCTCCCGTTTCGACCAACCCGAATCGGGCTACCTCTACGCTATGCCGAAGGGACTGGAGGCATACCCATTCAAGCTGAAGTCGGCTGACGCCGACCCTGAGAAGTTCAAAACCCTCTCCCTGGCCATGCAGGCTGCCTGCGAGCGGCGTCAGCAGCATGTCGAGGAGCGCGATGAACGCAAAGTGGTCACCCAGGCGGTCAATCGTGCCGTCAAGCGGATGAAACGTCGCCTGGCCAATGTCCAGTCCGACATCGACAAGGCATCCGACTACGAGTACTACAAAAAGCTGGGCGAGTTGCTTCAGATCAACTTCGACAAGGTCGAAAAAGGGATGGAGTCAATTGAACTGGAGGATGCCTATCTCCCGGGGCAAGCGATTACCATTTCACTCGATCCATCCCTCTCAACCGCGGAGAATGTAGAGCAGTACTTCAGGCGCTATCGCAAAGGCCGGGAGGGGCTGGAACTCCTGCAGCGTCGACTTCAGATCACTCAAGACGAGATAGACCAACTGGAGCAGATTGCCGCGGCTCTCGAAGTCGACTATGAGAGTGCCTCTCAGCAGTACGCCGCCGAACTGGACAACCTGCTGCCAAAGGAAGGCGTCAAGCGCGAGCAAGCCCAACGGCTGCCGTACCGTGAGTACACCCTCTCAACCGGATTGACGATATTCGTCGGCCGCGATGGCACCGATAATGACCGCACTACCTTCGAGTATGCCCGCCCCTACGAAACTTGGCTGCACGCACAACAGTGCCCTGGTTCACATGTCGTGATCAAGCACCCCAACAAGAAGTTCGAGCCCAGCAAACTGGAGATCGCCGAGGCCGCCGCTATCGCTGCCTGGTTCTCCAAAGCCCGTAATGACACTATGGTGCCGGTGATCTACACCGAGCGACGGTATGTGCGCAAACCGCGCAAAGCCAAGCCCGGGCTGGTTACTGTGGAACGTGAGAAATCAGTGATGGTGGAGCCCCGTGAACCAAGGCGGGAAGAGAGCGAGCAGAAACAACCGTAGTCCTAACGCTTCACCTTCTCGCCGGTCATGCGCTCGATTTCATCGAGCAGTGCATTCTCCAGCTCATCCTCGGTCATACGTTGCACGATTTCCCCCTTCTTGATCAATATCCCGCGCCCGTCGCCCCCCGCAATACCGACATCGGCCGCCTTCGCCTCGCCCGGTCCATTGACCGCACAGCCCATCACAGCTACCTTCAATGGCTTCTTTATATGCTCGGTCTTGGCGCTTATAGACTCAGCCAATGGAATCAGGTCGATCTGGCACCGCCCGCAGGTCGGACAGGAAATGACTTCGACACCTTCATTCGTCACCGCGCATGACTTAAGAATCTGGCGCGCAACCCTCGGTTCATGGATTGGATCCGCCGTAAGCGACACACGGATCGTGTCGCCGATACCGGTCAACAGGAGCGCCCCGATTCCTACCGAGGACTTGATAGTCCCCGTCTCCAGTATGCCGGACTCCGTGATGCCCAGGTGCAACGGATAGTCGCATCGCTCGGCTACCCCGTGATAGGCCCAGAAAGCCGTGACCGTGCTGGTCGACTTTACGGAGATGATGATATCGGTGAAATCAAGACTCTCAAGTATGGCCACCTCGCGCATGGCGGCCTCGACAAATGCTCTTGGATCATCGTGCCCGTACTGCTGCAGTATATCCTCCGGCAGGGAGCCGGAATTGACCCCGATTCGAATCGGAACCCCCGCATCCCTGGCAGCCTTCGTGACCTCACGGACCTTCCACTCGGCGCCAATGTTGCCCGGGTTGATCCGGATCTTGTCGAACCCGGCCTCTATGGCTTTCAGGGCCAGCTTGTACTGGAAGTGAATATCCGCCACCAGCGGCTTGGATATCTGTTTGCGGATATCTGCCAGACAGTCTGCCGCCGCGTGGTTGAGCACCGACAGCCGCACAATGTCGCATCCGGCAGCAAACAGGTCTCTGGCCTGCGCGACCGTAGCGGCAACATCGCGCGTGTCAGTCGTCGTCATAGACTGCACAGCAATAGGGAAGCCGCCGCCAATGATGACATCGCCGACCTTGACCGTACGGCTCTTGCGCCGCTGTATGGGATAGTTTAGTTCCATCGCTTTAGTTGACGCCTTGTTTAACAGCGTGTAGTTTACCTTGTTCTACGTAGCGGCGCAATCGTAAGTTGGAGTTCTCGTGATCTGGGTCAAACGCATCGTCCCACTGGTTCTCATAGTCGCCATCGGTCTGGGTTGGTGGTACTATGATCAGCAGCAGCAACAATACGAGCAGGAGATGACCGAAAAGTATGCTCTGGCTACTGCCAAAATGTGGGTCAACCGGGCACAATATCGCGGCAAACCCGGCTCGTATCGTATGTCACGACGGAATATCCTTGAGGCTGATGGTGTTACCACCGATGAGGTACTCGCCTATCTCGAACGGTACGAGGACGAGCCGGAAGAGTACGGGCGCTACGCCAAACTGGTTCATCACTACGTGGACTCCCTGCTCACCCGACGAGGCTATTGACACCCCCGGCTAGTTGACCTCGAAGGCATTGGGGTAGTGCTCCAGTCTGCCGCCTGTGAACGTTACCACATCAAACCGCACATCGCAGTCCGCGATCTCGTTCTCAACAAGGTACCTTTGGGCAGCCTCCGACAGGTTAGCGATCTTGCGCTTGTCTACCCATTCGGCCGGATGACCGAAGTTGGGTGTGGTGGACGATTTGACTTCCACAAAAGCGATGAGATGTCCCTTACGGACAATCAGGTCGATCTCCTTGTGACTGGCCTGCCAGTTCTGTTCCAGAATTTCGAAACCGTGCTGACGAAAGAAGTCAGCGGCCAGCTCTTCGTAGCGTCGGCCGATGTCTCTGCGTTTGCGAGGTGTCATGAATGCGTCTGTCAGAAGAGAACTGGATTGTCCAGCAGCAACTCTGCCACCGGTCGGTAGCTCCTGCGATGTATCTCACAGGGCCCGTGCTCTTTCAACTCAAGAAGATGTCTGGCAGTTGAGTAGCCCTTGTGCAGCCCAAACGTGAACTGGGGGAAAAGCGTCTGGTAATCCGTCATGATCCTGTCCCGTGTCACCTTGGCCACAATCGAGGCGGCTGCAATACAATCGCACTTGCCGTCACCACCGACGATCGTCACCTGCGGTATGGCCATCTTGGGAATCTGTTGGTTGCCGTCAATCAGCAGAATCTCCGGTGTCAGCTTCAACCCGCTCACCGCCTTGCGCATGGCCATCAGCGATGCCCTCAGGATGTTCATGCTGTCGATTCCCTGGTGATCGATCACGCCAATGCTCATTGGGATATCGAGAGCCACCATTTCCTCAAACAGGCGCTCGCGCTCCGAGGCGAGCAATTTCTTGGAGTCGTTAAGCCCCTCGATCTTCACGCCCGCAGGGAGCACAACTGCCGCTGCAACTACCGGCCCGGCCAATGGGCCACGGCCAACTTCATCAATACCGCACACCAGTTCAAACCCCTTCGTATGCAGCATGCTCTCCA
>CAZXRO010000168.1:4916-6207 GCA_964642435.1 uncultured Ignavibacteriales bacterium | reverse complement strand
CGGGCTGAAAGACACCGGCGCATGGCAATCGCCCGAGGAACTCCATCGCCCTCAACCCAGATCGTGTCTTGCCCGCAAAGAACGTACTCACCACTATATCCGTCGTCGTCAGTATCGTAACCCGGAATGTCATAAGCCGCAGCAGCGGTTTGCACCGTCGCGACCAGATCAGAGAAATCCAGATTGCTCTCATACGTCGATGGATCAATTGGAAGATTGGAGAGATTGCCGGGTACCGTGTGTAGATTCGCGCCGACCACCATTGCGATCACAACACCCTTCGTCTCCCCCGGCGCCAGGTCAAACGGCCCCGCACTAAGCAAGTATCGCGTATCCATCCCTGTGGCTATCGTCCCAGCAGCTTGATTGGGAGGCTGCCACAGCGAATCACTGTCACCAATACTTGCCGTATAGTACTGATTGTAATCGATCTCCCTGTTCCGAAGCTGATAATACTTGTTAACATCCCCCTCGGGTGTACCGTTACCACCGGTGCCGAAATCACGGAAATCCTCAGCCCATTCCCCCATAAACGGCCGTTCGCGTGGTCCGAAATCGAAATTCGGATCTGCGTTGGATACCCACCAGTTATAGGAGATGTGATCGGCCGATGGCGGCACATCGATAATCGCCGTCCCCATGACATGCGGCACCGGGTTAACCTCGCCGAGGTCCCCATCGTTGTCAGCCGCCCACGCCAGGTTGAGAGTATCCTCGTACTGACAGCTTTCAGCAAGGTCCACAACCGCCGTACGCAAGAATCCCGTCACATCGTCCTGGAATCCTTCGACTCCTTCACTCCCGTGCAAAATGTCAGCATCAACATACCACCCGGCGTACATACCGCTTATGTACTCGGTACCATAGTTGTAGAAGTCGTAGCCGATCAGCACAAACTGCTCGCCACCGGGCAGTGACCACGACACCGATCGCTGACTGGTTTCCACTCTCAACGGAATGTGCGGACGACCGAAGAAGTCCGGGTCCGCCAACCACACTGCCGAGTCCGTGAACATAGTCTCATACCACGTCGTATCACCATCTACAGGCATTTGGAACGGCACCAGCGGATCAGGGTAGAACTCTGTGCCGGAGACTGACCACCCATCCATGCCGGTCGAAACAAGCGTATCCTCACCGACAATTCCGCCCAGCCAAAGCGCGGCCCCGAACAAGTGCTGCAGGTTGGATTCAACCGGGTATTCGAGCGACTGAAGCGGCTCTCCACCGAAGTAGTCGAGTGCATAATGTCCGATGGTTCCAATTGTCCCGAAATTGCTGATCGCCATCT
>CAZXRO010000168.1:0-4906 GCA_964642435.1 uncultured Ignavibacteriales bacterium | reverse complement strand
CTCGATTTCATTGTTCGTATGCCCCACGTGCTCCTGGTTGGCCGGATAATTCGTAACCTTCAGCACCACCGGAATCTCAACCGCATAACAGCCCCCATCATCAGGCTGGCAAGTAATCGTGGCAGTGTACGTGCCGACATCGAACCCCGCCGTCGACACCGTCACCAGAATCGAATCTGGCGTCGTGCCTGCCGTCGGGTCACAACTCAGCCACGTGGCATCATCGGAAACCGTGAATCCGACTTCCTCACGATTCGACATCACACTGATCCACTGACTGGAAACGCCCTTGAGTTCCGCCAGAACACTGAAGCTGATCGAATCCGGTTCTGCCACCAGCGACCAGTGATTGCGCACGACATTGACTTCGTGTGCCTGCTGATCGGTGAAGACGAAATCAGTAAAACCATCTCCGTTGACATCGCCAACAGCCGCGTTGTAGCCATAACCGCTATGATACTGGTCACTGACGTTCGGTGTGAAGTTCGAAGAACCGTTATTCTCCAGGATAATCAACCGCGCCCAGGGCCACGCCTTGCAGGCAAGATCAAGGTCACCATCGCCGTCGATATCAACCGCCGTGAGGTACTTTACCATGTATGCCAGCAATTCGCCATCGACAAACGTGAAACCACCCGCACCGTCACCGGTGAATACCTCGATGCGCTTCTGCGGTATGCTGGTAACGGCCAGATCCACAAGTCCGTCACCGTCAAAATCGGCAGCCTCGACATTGACTGCCTCGCCCGATACAAGCAACGTGTCCGGATCGCCGAACGCACCACTACCGTCATTAAGACGGATCTGTACTGTGTAGTCGGCGCCGTAGCTGACCGCCAGATCAGGATAGCCATCACCATCGAAATCCGACGTTGTCAGGCCTTGCGGAGTGCCCTCCGATCCATATGCGCCCGATACGACGAAACCACCCATGCCGTCATTATCGAGTACAACCACGCTATCAACCGAGTAGCGCGATGACACCAGGTCCTGATCGCCATCAAGATCGACATCGGCCACAGCCAGTTCATAACCGGCGCCGCTGACATCCATATACGCTGCTGGCAGAAATGCCCCGCTACCGTCCGACATCACCAGCGCCACGAACTCGCCACAACCGGCAGCGATATCCGGGTATCCATCGCCGTTAAACTCACCCACGACAAGGTGTTCGGCTGCATAGTTGAGGTCAATCAGTTCGGCAAATGTGTACTCTCCGGAACCGTCGTTTGTCATCAGCGCGACACCCCAGTCGAGACTCGCGACGCTGAGCGCGGCCACGTCGAGATCGCCATCGAGATCGAAATCGGCCAGCTGAACATACCTCACCGCCCCTTGCGCATCAAACGACACCATTGGCGCGAACGCCAGTTCCTCCTGAGGGGTCGCGATGAAGAAGCTCCACGAATACGCCTGCACCAGGGGAGTTCCACCGAGACTCTGCAGGCTTGTCGTGACAACGCACGTAATCATCTCTCCACTCGAAAACGCCTGCGTTGGGGCAAAGGTAACTAGATCGGTTACGCCATCCCAACTTAATGTCCCCGAGCACCTTCCGCTTAGCGACCCGTAAACCTGGACCGCCTGGTCATCGAGCGTGCCAACATCAATCTCCTCGTCGACACCAACCACCACATCAACCGATGAACTCACCCCTATCGCATTGGCCGAGGGTGCCGTGCTCACAACCTCAAGAGCCTGCGCTCCTGATACACTCGCCAGCAGCATGACTGCCAGCATTGACAGAATTCTACAATAGTCCATTGTTCCTCCTATGGACCTGATTGGATGAAACATGTGTCCCTGCGAGCAAGTGCGTGGTGACTCAATTTGAAAACCGAAGCTGGTAGATACTTCAGTATACTTGTGACGCATCAGTGTTGCAAGTGTTCAGACAAAAGTCCCCCGCCGCACAGACCAAACAGTCTCGCAGCACTCACGAAACACTAATCCCCGTTGTCACTGCCAAATGCAGACAAATTTTGCCGAATTACACTAATCTTACGTACCAAGCCTTGACATCTGGACAAAAATGCCTATTATAGTGCGAGTGCAGGGTAGGACGATGTTGGGGAAGAGCACACCCGCGTTACCTGCCACAAAGTAAAAACTAAACGGACTTAGTGTTTTTCCAACCTTGTTGCCATCTGCGCAGCAGGAAGAAGGAACAGGTACGCCTGGTATGGCGCGGGAGTGATTGCATCCACGTATATCGACCAGTCTTCCACTCCCATATCCGTGCCCGGGGCCTCGATCAGATCGGCTTTGATCGGGAAAGGAGGTGATGCGACAGAAGGGGTATAGGTGGTCCTGAAAGGTGTTGGACTCGGGGATGCACCAGCACCTGCAACGGAGGCGAAACCTCGCCGCGTTGCTGCCCATTGGGGAGGATTCATCGCTCACCCGACAGATTTCGATTTTCTCAGCAGTCAATCAATACAAACTACTGCTCCCCTGAATACTCACCGGCTCGGAACCGACCGGTAATCGCAGGAAAGGAAGAAAATGAAAACGTCGAGAAACATGATTCTGGCAGCGATACTCTGTCTGCTCTTTGGCGCATCGAGTGCTCTCGCCGGTGTCGCTTCACCGTACGGGCAGAATCAATCAACTACAAACGACTTTCACGAGATGCTGCCGAAAGACAAGAATGTCCTTAAGGCACTCGACCTGGGCGACCTGGTCGATTTCGACGCCGCCCAGCTGGCCGGAGCCGATTACCTCAAGGCCATGCAGGCCGACATAACCGAAGACAATGCGGGTAACGGCACTGATGGTGTCGATGAGACTCCCGACGACCCCGACGACGGTGGTTGGGACTGGGTAGTTACCTCACCTCCGGCGCCATTTTTCCACACCACCGGCGCCAGTGCCACCAATCTGTATGGAGTCACCGCCATCGGCCTGTACTACGCCTACCTGGAACATGGCGATGCCACGTATCTGACAGCAATGACAGATGCTGCCGATACCATGGCGAACAACCCCAATGTACGATCAGGGGCTGACGTTGTCTTCCTGATGCTCTTCAATGACCTCTCCGGAGTGAGCGGAACCGCTTATATGGATTCGGCTAAGGCGAAGTACGATGCTCGGATCGCCACCTATGGCACTGCCACCGCATTCGCCGAGTACATCCGCGACGCTCGCGCCGGACAGGGATACGAGAACGGCATCATTGCCTGGGACATTGGCGTCTGGGCACGCGCGGCAGCTATGCTGGATGCCCGTTATCCCGGCAACGGCTACGACGCCGATGCTGACAACATCGCTGAGGTCATCTGGCAGGATTCCTTCAATGATTCCCCCGGCTACTTCGACATCATCGATGACCAGGGCTTCGATCCCACCGGCACTGACAAGAACTTCTGGTGGTACAACTTGGGTATTACCGGCCTCATCGATGCTTTCGATGCCGCCGATGTGCACACCGATGAAATCGCCGGACTGGTATCCATCCTGTTGGATGGCCAGTATAGTCATGGAGGTTTCAGTTTCTCCTACGGAGCCAATACCGACGACGAAGGCTGGCAGTCAACAGCCTACGCCATGATGACCCTCGGTCGTCTGGATCAGGCCACTTACCAGGATGAACTCAACCGCGCCGGCTACTACCTCGGTGCTACCCAGGATGCCTCGGGTGGCTGGCTGTATAGTTCAGGCAACCACTATCCGGAAATTGGCGGGGAATGCGTTGCCGGTCTGTACTTCACAACCGATGACGTCACGAACGTCCTCGTCGATGACGACTTCACGAGCCAGAGTGATGTCGACGCTTACAATGCTGCCAACGGAACCAATTACACGTACGGCTACGATGCCTTTGGTTCGATCCAGGACGGTGTTGACGCCGTCAACGGCAGTACGGTCAACGTCGCCCCGGGTACGTATGTCGAGACCATCACCATCGACAAGAGTGTCTCCGTGCTCGGTCAAACCGGCGCCATAATGGACGGTACCGGGCTCGGGCTCGTCACCGCCGTCAGCATCAAGTCCGGCGATGTCACCTTCGATAACATGACCGTCCAGAACTACGGCGGCAACGGCATCATCGTCGGCTATGAGACCACGCCTCCGGGCAACCTCCAGAATGTGCAGATCACCAACTGCACTGTCGACAATATCCAGCCCGGAAGCTCGCACGGTTTCGGTCTCTACGTCGGCTACGAGGCCGAGGGGTTCACCAACGGTAACCTGTCTGGACACCTCGACTATTCCGGTCTGCTGATTGACGGAAACGAGATCTCAAACACTGCCAACGCCGCCCTCGTGCTGCAGTCTATCACAGCCAGCAGCGGCGTACTGACCGTTTCCAACAATTATATGCACGATGCGGGCGCCAGCGGCCTGTGGATCGATGCCGCACGCAACATCCTTGTTGATGGCAACGAAATGGCCAATAACGCCAACGGTATCTGGATGAGCTACCTGGCCAACTACGGTCTCCAGGATGACCCGTACGGCCCGAAAGATATCGATATCACTAACAACAACATTCACGACAACACCAGCAACGGATTGGCGCTGTTCGCCGGCTGGCCCTCAACCATCGATATCCAGCTGAATACGATCCAGAACAGCGGCAGCCTGAATGTCTGGAACTACATGACCGGTACGCTCACGGCCGAGCAGAACTTCTGGGGCGCCATCACGTATTCGTCGATCAACACCACTATTTCGGGTCCGGTCGACTTCGACCCGTGGTGCTCCGATGCCACTCACACCAATTGCACGCTTACCGGCAACTTGACCGAGGTCTGGGTCGATGATGACTGGGCCGGTTCTTCCCCCGGTGATGTGGTTGGTGGACATATCTATGGCTACGACGCCTGGGACGTCATCCAGGACGGCGTGAACAACCTGATCAGTGGCGGTACCGTCTACCTCGCCGCAGGTACCTATGAAG
>CAZXRO010000167.1:0-6271 GCA_964642435.1 uncultured Ignavibacteriales bacterium | reverse complement strand
GGTACGAGGTGGATGGGTGGTTTCTCGGATGGTCTCCCCTGGCAGCCTATGACGGCTGGAATCAACATGGTCGTCAGGATGAGAGCTGCCATAACCAGCGGCAGCTGGGCATATATGGTGGTAAATCTCTTCATTCTTTGATCACCTCCACATGGCTTCCGCCAATCGACTCGAGGAAGGAGCGAGTGCGCGTTTCATCGAATCTCTTGTCATGTGCCTCGATGGACACGAAGAAGCCGTTATCGGTGACCTTCTTGAAGTGTTCGGAGTTGAACAACGGATGAAACAGCATTGGAAGCCGGTTCAGGTGGAACATACCGAGGGTGGCGGTGAGTGCCGCAAAGAGAATTGTCACGGCGAACACCACTGGCACGTAGGCCTGGTAGCTGAAATAGGGCTTGCCGGAGATCACCAGCGGGTAGTCGACGGTACTGGTATACCAGGTCAGCCAGGTCATGAACCCCAGGCCACTGAAGGCAGCGATGCCGACAAGGAATCCGAGCATGGAACGCCCGAGGCCCATAGCCTTATCCATGCCGTGAATGGGGAACGGGGAATGGCAATCGAACTTGCGGTATCCCTCACTTCGCACTTTCGCGGCAGCTTCCAGCAATGCCGAGGGGCTTTCGAATTCGGCTATGATGCCGAATATCTTACCGTTAGTCTCAGCCATGGTGCTTGCCTCCGTGATGCGGGTCTGCCTGTGGCAACACGCCCTTGACCTCCGACATGGCCACCATTGGCAGATAGCGCAGGAAGAGCAAGAAGAGCGAGAAGAACAGGCCAAAGGAGCCAATGAGCAGTCCAACATCCCATATGGTTGGGCTGTAGTAGTCCCAACTGGATGGCAGGAAGTCCGAGGCGAGGGTGATGACGATCACGAAGCGCTCGAACCACATGCCGACATTTATGAGGATTGAGGCGATAAACATTACCACCAGATGCGTGCGGAGTTTCTTGAACCAGAAGACCTGGGGAACGATCACATTACAGCTCACCATGATCCAATAGGCCCAGGCATAGGGACCGAAAGCGCGATTGACGAAGGCGAACTGCTCGTACATGTTGCCGGAATACCAGGCGATAAAGAATTCCATGGAGTAGGCATAACCTACCATTGTGCCCGTGACCAGGATGATCAGGTTGATCCGCTCCAGGTGCTTCATGGTAATGATGTTTTCGAGGCCATAGGCTTTGCGGGCGATAATGGCCAGGGTCAGTACCATAGCGAAGCCGGAGAAAATGGCGCCTGCGACGAAGTACGGTGGGAAGATGGTTGTATGCCAGCCGGGCAGGACCGAGGTGGCGAAGTCGGTGGACACGATACTGTGTACCGAGAGAACGAGGGGCGTCGACACGCCTGCGAGAACCAGGTAGGCCAGTTCGTAGTGTCGCCACTGGCGGTTGCCGCCGCGCCACCCGAGGGAGAAGATACCGTAGAAGATCTTCTTGAGTTTGCTGGTCGCACGGTCGCGGATGGTTGCTAAGTCTGGAATGAGGCCGACATACCAGAACATCAGTGAGGCCGTAAAATAGGTGCCGACAGCGAAGAAGTCCCACAGAAGCGGGCTACGGAAGTTGGGCCACATTTCCATTTGGTTTGGCACGGGCGCCATCCAATAGACGACCCAGATTCGTCCCACGTGAATAGCCGGAAACAACAGGGCACAGATCACAGCGAAGATGGTCATGGCCTCAGCGAAGCGGTTGATGGAGGTACGCCAACGTTGCCGAAGCATGAAGAGAATGGCTGAGATCAGGGTACCGGCGTGACCAATACCGACCCAGAAGACAAAGTTGACAATGGCCCATCCCCAGCCGACGGGAATATTCAGGCCCCAGATACCGATACCCTCCCAGATAAGATACCCGATCTGGAAGACGAGTGTGGAGGCAATGATGGCAGAGATACCGAAGAGCACATACCAGATCTTGGGGGTCTTACCCTCGACGATGGAACTCACCTGGTTGGTGATATCGTGGAATGAGGGATCACCGGGGATGATGACTTCCTCTATGGCGTGGGATACGGGTTTGGGTTCGCGGGTCATGCCTGTCCCCCACGCTTTCCGTATTTCTTCTCTACGTTCAGCATTGATTCCATCGGGTTGCGCAACTTGGCCATGTACGAGGTCCGCGGCTGGACATTGAGGTAACCGAGCATATAATAGGTTCGATTCCGCGCGCGGGCCTTTGAGACCTGGCTATCGGGATCATTGATATTGCCGAACACGATCGCTTTGGTGGGGCAGGCCTGCTGGCAGGCGGTCTGGATTTCGCCGTCGTGAATGGGTCGATTACCGTCTTTCTTTGCGATTTGGCGGGCCTCGTTTATCCGCTGCAGACAGTAGGTACACTTCTCCATCACTCCGCGGGACCGGACGGTAACATCGGGATTCTGGGCCATTTTGATGGTCTCGGCGTAGTTATTCGTGTAATTGAAGAAGTTGAATCGGCGCACTTTGTAGGGGCAGTTGTTGGAGCAGTAGCGCGTGCCTATGCACCGATTGTAGACCATCAGGTTGAGACCTTCGCTGTCATGGACGGTAGCGGCAACCGGACATACCTGCTCACAGGGGGCATTTTCGCAGTGTTGACACGGAACCGGTTGGTGGACCATCTCGGGTTGATCGATATCGCCATTGAAATAGCGATCGACACGGATCCAGTGCATTTCGCGGCCTTTGCGCGTCTGCTCTTTGCCTACGAGCGGGATATTGTTTTCGGCCTGGCATGCCAGGGTGCAGGCGTTACAGCCAATACAGGCGTTGAGGTCAATGCTCATACCCCACTGATAGCCTTCGTCGTAGCTGTGTTCTTTCCACAGCGACTTCAGCGGCGGGTGTTCCTCCATGTGCTGAATGGCTTCGGGGTGCCTGCGATACTCTTCGACGGGCAGTTCGCGCACCAGGGGGCGACCCTCCATACTTCCGTGATCCTGCGTATTGGCGAGTGGGTGTGTGCCCGATGCGCGTTCGATGGAGGCGCCACGTCTGACATACGGTTCCTGATGCGAGCGCAAGGGATTGGTATCGAAGCCAATGCCATTGCCGACCTTGCCGGCCGCGGTGCGGCCGTAACCGAGAGCGGTGACAATGGTGTGATCGGCCTGACCGGGCACAATCCAGACGGGGAGGTCAACCGTTTTGCCACCGATGCTGACTGAAACCATATCCTCGTTCTTGACGCCCAAGCGTTTGGCCATGGCCGGGGCGAGGCAGGCAGCATTGTCCCAGGCGAGCTTGGTGACGGGGTCGGGGCATTCCTGAAGCCAGCCGTTATTGGCATAGCGGCCATCGTAGGTCGCCATAGACGGCGTGAGTACCAGTTCGATGGCATCGGAGCCGACAGCTTCGACGGGGTGTTGTTCGAGATAGCGCGCGACGGCGGTCGTTCTGAAGACGGCATTCTCGTCGGGCGTGGCGCTGTCCTTGATCAGTCCATCGTGGAGCGCCTGCTGCCATTTGCTTTCGAACAATCCGCGTTCGAAGCGTCCCTGCCAGGTTTCCCGCACAATATCGTAGCCGGCGAGATCACGGCCGGTGGCCAGCAGGGAGCACAGTTCAACATCGGAATGACCGCCATGCAACGGGGCGATAAGCGGCTGCATAAACGTGAGGGTGCCATCGGCGGCGCGGGCATCGCTCCAGCTTTCGAGGAAATGGGCCTGCGGCAGATGCCAGGTCGATTTGGCGGCGGTTTCATCGGCGTACAGGCCCATGTGAATGGTGTGGTCGACACGTTCCAGGCCACCTGCGAAATCAAGGCTGCCGGGTACGCTGTAGGCCGGGTTGATACCGATGGTAATCAGGGTCTGGATACGGCCGCCCTTCATATCATTAATGAGGGAAGCGAGTCCGTTGGTGTCTGGCAGCGAAGCATCTTTGACTTGTTTGAGGGACACCGTGGTGCCGACGCTATCGAGAGCAAGGTTGATGGCCATAGCAATGGCATGGACAAAGGCAGGTTGTTTGCGGCCGACCATGACGACAGAGCGTCCATCACGAATAATCAGGTCCTTGGCCAGTTCCAGGCACCAGGCGCGCTCATGCTCGGTGAGTTGCGGCGGGCGGCGGTTGCTGAAGACACCGGGGTCGACTCCCAGGTTGAGCAGGGCCTCGGCCAGACCAAGCAACAGGGCCGGAACGCGACTGCTCTGGAGAGCCAGGCGGTGGTCGGCAATGGCGCCGGTGGGCGTGAAAGCGGCCTCGGCGACGTAGAGCCTGTTCATGGGGTCGTGTTGCGTGTTGATACGCCTTGCATCCATGAAGCGACGGGCATTGACAGTGCTGCCGGGTTCGGTGAAGACGAAGTCGCAGTCGAAGGACGCCACTACCTGGGCCCATTCAAGGGAGTAGATCGGCATCAGGGGTTCACCAGTGAGCAGGCGCATGCCCTCGATTATCGGTTCTTCGGAAACCGGCTCCCAGCTTATCCAGGTGGCATCGCGGTAGGTGCGCAGAAATTCGTTTTTCAGTCGGTATAGAGTCGGTGAAGCAAATGGTCCTGTAAGGACTGCGATTCCTCTTCCCTGGTCTTCCGTATGAGCCTCTGCCCGCTCGCGCCAGTAGGCAACGAACTTGTTCCAGGTTGATTCACGTCCGTCCTGGAGGACCAGCCGCGAGCGATCGGGGTCGTACATGGTGAGGAGTTCGGCCTGCATGAAGACATTGGCGGCACCAAGGGTGGATGGATGGAGCGGGTTGCCCTCGATTTTGGTGGGGCGTCCGACGTGGCTTTCGACCAGCAGTCCGCAGGCATCGAGGCCGAACGGCATAGCGGTGGCGTATTGCTGCGGGACCCCCGGTATAACCTCTTCCGGCGGTTTGACATAGGGGACGATGTTTTCCTCAGGTCGTCGACACGCGGTCAAACCGGCCAGGGCCAGCGAGGCACCCATGATACCGAGGAAATTGCGTCGCGACCAGGCGTTATCATTCTCTGACGCACCTTCAGGGAATTCTCGGTGCAGGAACTCCTTGTACCGTTCTGTCTGGGCCAGCTGGTCAAGCGAACGCCAGTATTCCTTGCCTGTTGCCTGATTATGTTTATCCTGATTGCTCATCGGTGACACCCTGAACAGTCAACCGGCGGGTTGATTTTCCATTCGTTCTTGACGCGTTCGACAAACTGAGCGTGATCCGGCCCCGGTTGCCATTTCATGTCGGTGATCTTGTCCAGGGGGCGCAGGTGCGGGTCGGGATTGCGATGGCAGTCCAGGCACCATCCCATGGACAGCGGTTCCACTTGCATGACTTTTTCCATCTGGGCGACGTTGCCGTGGCAGCTTATGCACCCAATGCCCTTGGTAATGTGAGCGCTATGGTTGAAGAAGGAGTAGTCGGGGACCTTATGGACGCGCACCCATTCGATGGGCATACCGGTGGCCCAGCTTTCGCGCACGGGCAGGAGTTTTTCGCTTTCCGGCAGGATGAGATTATGGCAGTTCATGCAGGTTTGTGTGGGTGGAACAACAGCCTTGGCGGAGTATTCGACTGAGGTATGGCAATAACGACAGTCGATACCGAGATCACCGGCATGCAGTTTGTGACTGTATGCAACGGGTTGGGATGGTCGATACCCGACGTTTCTGTACTCGGGTGATCCGTAGTACCAGAAGAAACCGACTCCGCCGACTATGACTGCAACAACCAGCACCGCCGCATATATTGGCAGTCGAGTTGTCCAGCGTGGGAATATCTGGGCCAAAGCACCCTTCCTACATTACCACGTTCATCTATTAGCAGACATCATGTGGCACGCTGACGCGCGTGACGCCACACGATGGGTCCCTCCCGTTACCACAATGGGGCCAATATATGGGATTTTGTGAAGATGTCCACAAACGATTTCACCGAAAGTCGGTTTTTTGCACCAGAGTCGACATTGTGGATCATTGTAGGCGAATGCGGCGTTCGGTTGAACGCACACCGTGAGCCGCCATCTTGTGGATGCTAATGCAGTACTGTCGCTTTCGCGTTATGTCACGAAACGATAATGCCTTATGAGTTGTTGACCGGTGATTTCTTGAATCACGGAGGACGGCAATCTGGTGATGGCGGTGGAGATGTCCGGTATGGGCTATCAGAATGCTATGTGCTATCCAAGGATCGGCAACCGGGGCAGGAACGGCAAATGCGGGACGAGGGCATCGACCATGATGGCAGTAAAGACAGCAAACAGGTAGATCAGCGAGAATTTGAACAGGTCGCGCGCGGCGGTGACCTGCCTGTCTCGCCTGGCTCGCCAGGCCTTGCGTATGTAGACGAGG
>CAZXRO010000166.1:0-6299 GCA_964642435.1 uncultured Ignavibacteriales bacterium | reverse complement strand
AGCCATGAGGGGGCCTGGAATGAGATGGCTCGTCATAGCCCACACAGGCTGCCCATGGTTTCATACGATTGGGTATCCTCACGATTCGAAACACAGCTTGAAGAAGATGAAGACGTTGACAATCGGAATGAACAAAAACAGCAGCCAATACAGCGGCTTCTCAGCCATCTGTACCAGCAACACGGTGTTCAATATCGGGATGAATGCAAACCAGGCGTTGTCCGCCTGGCCCGTCTTCTGTGCCATCTTGTACATCATGAAGCTGAAGTACAGATACAGCGCCAGAAACACGAACCAGCCAAAGGCCGTCATGAATGTATCACCCGTCGAACTGGCGCTCGAATACGCGTAATCCTCGTACATACCATCCTCCAGTGAGATAAAAGCGACCTCCAGGACTGCAAGCCGCCGTTACGGGAATCCGCCAGATTCCCGACCTTTGGCTCTATATCGGCGGCCCCACTGGCTCACTTCACTGCTTCAGGTCCACACGAGACGATCTAACTTCATGCTGTGCAAATAGTTATCAGGGTATATCGCTATTCCTGTCGAGCCCCGTAAACCCTTGTTAGTTGCGGTATTGCAGGCTGCGTACTATATACCGTGTGGAACAGATTACCCTTTTCGGCAAAGGAGTCGATGTGCCCTCCAAAATAGCCCTGTTATTGGTGCTTCTTTTTCTGCTGTCAGCCTGCGGAACAACACCTGTTATCGAGCATGAGGTCGACCGGGAGCTTACCTTGGCGGCCGCCAACACTCAGGGTCTCAAGTATTGCAATATCATGGCCAATGAGGTCTGCCAGTCCGCCGACAGCATGTTGGTCGTCCATATCCCGCGCAGGTTGGAGCTGGACTACAAGGACCGGAATATCAACTCCACCATCCGCCTGACCAACGAGGGCTTCGACCCGGTTATCATCGAGTCCTACTACATTGTACTGATCGACGAGAACAACTACGCTTACGACGTCAGTTTCGAGGGGCCTTTGGGATACGATAAGACCCAGCCTTTTGTCCCCGCCCTTGTTCTTGATCCCAGGGGAGAGGTGACCATCAAGTTCTGGGAGAGTATCCAGCTCGATGCCTCTTTCATCAAGGCCGTCAAGTTCATCTTTCGCCAACCCGGCGACCTGGACTTCAACCAGATAATGGTCTCCTACAAGGCTGTGAATCCCTATGAAGCCAGTCGCCTGTACATGGAGGCCCAGCAACCGTGAGGCGCAAGAATCTCCAAAGCAACGATCCCGAGGTCATCAATCGTCTCCTTTCAGAGACTATCGTCGGCCATGTCGGTATCCTGACCCCCACCGGATACCCTCGCGTCGTCCCCGTCAACTTCATCGCCGAGGGCCCCACAATCTTCTTCCACGGCGCAGCCTCCGGCGAGAAACGCGATGCCATGAAGTCCCACCAACAAGCAACCTTCTGCGTCTACCGCGAATATTCGGTCATCCCCTCCTACTGGTTGCCCGCCAAGGTGGTCGGCGCCACGCAGTTCTATGAATCCGTGCAGCTCGATGGTACCATCGCCTTCATCGACAACCCCGACATGCGCGCCGCCGCCCTGGACTCACTCATGCGCAAGTACCAGCCCGAGGGCAACCACGCCAAACTTGCTGAGTCCATAGACGAACATGCCCGCGTTATCTCACACACCCAAGTCTATCGCCTGGACCCGACCCGGATCGACTGCAAGGTCAAGCTTGGACAGGACCTTGATCCATTGGCCCGCCGTGATCTGATCGCCAACCTCCGCAGCCGCGGAGCCGCCCTCGACCTGGCTACCGCCGAGGCAATACTGCGGACTGCACCGCCAGCATAGCGAAATGCAGTCCCAGACCCCGGGTCACCGCAGCCAAATCGCGACGCAAGGTCTTGACTTGTCAGCACTACGGCGTAGCCCACCCCCCCAGGTGATGTTCTTCCTCAAACCTGCCGATAGAATCCCGGAGGAGAAACACATGACCAGATCCGGCTACACATTCGAAAAGAACCCCTACGGCTACAAACTCACCCAGTGGGGCGAACTCTCCCAGGGCGAAGTCCGCGACCTCCGCGATGCCGTCCTCAGGCAACTCGCCCACCAGCAGGAATCGTTTGCCGTCCTGGTTGACGTCCGCGGCGTTGTTCCACCCAGCGAACAGCAGATGCCGATCTACACGCAGTTGTTCCAGACTATGCTCGACAAAGGCTGCAGGCGCCTTGCCCTGATCGCCAAATCACCCGTTGTACGCGTCATGGCCGCGCGTCTGTGCTCCTTGCCACCGCACGAGAACATCGCCCGTATCTATGACACCTGGAACAACCCTGACTGCGCATCCGAGGCCCTCGCCTGGCTCGACCCAACTCCCGTTCCCGCCCCCATTAAGTAACGCTGCATCCTCCTGGTTTCAGATACAGAAGGGCCTACGGGGTCACGCTACCACAGTAGGCCACCGATCCTTATGGGGATATCTTACTGGTAACTGCGGAGAGTGGCGAGGTAGTCGCGAGCGACCGTTTCTGAATCGGATTCAAGGTCATAGAGAAGCTGCTGGTATTGCCCCACCGAACCGACAGGCTCGAATACCTGGTCGTTAATCCGATCGTAATGATCCATCAGCAGACGCATGGCCTGCAGCATATCCTCGCCAAAGTAGCCGGTTTCGCTGACGCGCCGATAGGCATAGCCGAGATTGTCACGGTGAGCGCTGAGGACCGGCAACTGGGTGCGGTTCCAGTCTCGGACGGCAGCGGCAATCTGCGAACCGGGCACCTCGTTTCCCTGCTGCTGGTTGGCGCTGCGCCACTCGGCAACGATTACGCGCTGGCCATAGCGGATGTACGAGGCGGTCGTCGAATCGACAAGATCCTTCATGAAAAAGGCGATCTGCACGGGGTTGGAATCCTCGATTAGCTCCCGCCACTGGGTACGCATGGTCGAGGCGGCAATCTCGGAATCGGCTATGTCGGAGCGCTCATCGCCCGGAGTGTGCTCAACCGCGATGGACGTACACGAAGTGAAAGCCAGAAATGCGGCGATCAAGAGAAAGAAGTGTTTCATTGGCTGTTTCCCGTTTTCTTCGTTTGTCGAGACCCGCCCGAATGGGAGGCCACCCAACAGACGATCCATCATATAAGAATTCACTACCAGTGTCAACGTGAGAGATTGCTTCGACTCAGCCAGTCTTCTTGCGGTTCCAGTAGTCGTCCTCAATACTCTCCAACTGGCGCAGCGTCTTGAACGTGTTCCAGCTCTGGCGGATGATGGGTGTAGGCGCATGACGGTGCGTGAACACATAGGTACGGGTCTTCGGGTCGCCGGGGCTGCCGGAGCCGAAATCGCCATAGAGCTTGCGGTAGCGGTCATACTGACGGTCCGAGGCGGCCCGGGCCAGAATGGAAGCGGCACCGACAATGGTGTGATTGGCGTCGGCACGGTGCTCGGGGACAATCGTCAGGCGCTGGTGTAACCGCTTCGGGATACTGACGCGCTTGTCACGCAGGAGTTGGCGGCATTCGCTGCCCGTGAGGCTGTCAAGCCGCCTGAAGAAAACCTCGGTGCTCACTTCCCAGTTGTCGACAATGATACGATCGATGGGTCCTCTTGAATCGAGCGTGCGCAGCAGTTTCAGAAACGAGACCATTTCCCAGGCATTGAGATTGAGCGATTTATCATCAATCTCAAGCGGTGGAATGTGACGTACCGACCAGGAAAACGCAGTACGGCGAATCATGCGGTCGAGTTCATCGCGCCTATTGCGGCTGAGCAGCTTACTGTCTGTCACTCCGCACTCACGCCACTGCTCAATGAGACTCTCGTCGCCGACAACACCGGCGATGAAAATGCTGCCAATACACGGGCACTTGGTAGCATCATCAACACCGGTAATGAGGTTGACCCTTGGAAATGTTCCTGTCATATCTCAAGCTCCATCTTGTCATATCCTACAATGATCTCGACTTCATGTTCCCTTGCGATCTGTTTCATGCGACGGCGGGCGGCCTTCACGTCACGGTAGAACCAGGAGCCGTAGTGCATCAGCACAAATCGATTGCAGAAGTCAGCGAAGCGGCCGATCAGGCGCCCAACACCGCTGTGGCCATACAATTCCCCCGTATCCCGATAGCGACGGATCATGCCGTCCTTGCGAACAAAACTGGCCTCAGTGATGACCAGGTCGAGATCATGAAAAAAGCGGTCGTACCATCTCTTGATCCAGACGAGATCGGCCGTGTAAAGAATCCGCTTACCGCCAGTACTGATCAGATAGGCCTGCGAATCAACCTTGTGGCTGTGGATCGTGGGAATGGGGCGGATATCGTAAGTGCCGAGTATGGTGCGGCTGGTGAGCTTCCGGACAGTAACGCCGCCGTCTTCGTAGGGTTCAGGGGCAAAGATGGGGATGCTTAGATCGGCCCGTTGGCGGCGACGGACGAAGAATGCGTGATCCGGGTGTAGGTGGGTCAGGAGGATCCATTTCGGATCGTAACTGAGAAACTCGCGTTCTCCGAGGTCCAGCAGGAGGTCACCGTTGATCAGCACACCGCTGTGGCGGGAGTGATAGGGCGCCGACGCCTCGATTTCTCCACGCGTACCAAGAATGGTGATGCGAACTGCGATGGACATGGTAAGTCAACAACACGCGCCTCGGTGGCGAAGTTCACACGGCGTAGCTTCAGGATCGCTTGACCCCTCCCAGGAACCCGGCCGACCACCGGATTATACCACACCCCAACAGCAATCGTTACTCCGCCTGGTTCCCTACGAACCCGTGCTGACGGTTGTTGTCGACAACGGTGCCAAATCGCACGTGAAGTGCCGCAGAAAACGGGGTTGGCGCGTGATTTTGTAACCAGACAGCTTATCCTTGCCTTTGCAGATGTCGGCTACCACATCGGCGATATAGTCATAGTGCGTATTGGTGTAGACACGCCTCGGCATGGCCAGGCGCACCAGCTCAGCCGGAGCAGTGGTGGACTTGCCCGTCTCGGGATCAGTTTCGCCAAACATCGTACTGCCGATCTCCACCCCACGCACGCCACCTTCACGATACAGCTCGATCGTGAGCGACTGGCCCGGAAGCCGCTCGGCGGGAATGTGCGGCAGGAAGCGGCCGGCGTCGATGAACACGGCATGGCCACCAGTCGGCTCCACAATGGGTGCGCCAGCGGCCTTGAGCTGCTGGCCGAAATACGCTACTTGTCCAACGCGGAAGGCGAGGTAATCCTCCTCGAGCACCTCCTTGAGACCCACAGATAGAATCTCCATATCGCGCCCGGCGAGGCCGCCATAGGTCGGGAAACCCTCGATGAGGATCATCAGTTCCGTCAGACGCTCATAAAGCTGCTCGTCATTGAGAGCAATGAAACCACCCATGTTAGCCAGACCATCTTTCTTGGCCGACATCATGGCACCATCGACATAGCTGAACATCTCCGTGACGATACTCGCAATGGAAGCATCATGGTACTCCTTCTCGCGCTGCTTGATGAAGTACGCATTCTCGGCGAAGCGGGCGCAGTCAAAATAGAATGGCAGACCGTGACGCTTGCAGATCTCGGAACTCTGGCGGATGTTCTCCATGGAGACAGGCTGGCCGCCGACGGAGTTATTGGTGACGGTCATGATGACCATCGCGATCTTGTCCGTGCCCTGCTGGTGGATGAATTCCTCAAGGCGCATGACGTCCATATTGCCCTTGAAGGGGTGCGGCTCGGATGAGATGCTCTCCTTGCACGGGAAATCCATGGGGATACCGCCCTTGTGGAGGGTGTTGCCGCGGGTGGTATCGAAGTGCGTGTTGTTGAGCACGTACTGGCCACGCTTGACGCATGTCGTGAACATCATGTTCTCGGCCGAACGCCCCTGGTGGGTGGGGATGATAAACCGTTTGCCCGTGATTTCCCTGACCGTGGCCTCGAAATGTCGAAACGACTCCGCGCCGGCATAGGATTCATCGCCCATCATCAGGGCGGCCCACTGGCGGTTGGACATGGCGCTGGTGCCTGAGTCAGTCAGCAAATCGATATAGATATCGCGGGCATCGATCTTGAAGATATTGTAGTTGGCTCGGCGCAGGCGCTGTTCGCGCTGCTCGCGGTCCAGCAGACGGATCGGTTCGACTGACTTGATCCGGTAGGGTTCCGGGGGCTGTTTGAACGGCATTGACAGGGCTCCTTGTTCTCGTTGTGACGATTCGACTGGTACTCACGAAAGTTGTCGCGCATGGCCTTGCAGCCGGTGGCGACCGGCGAGAAACGGGAGCTTCTTAAGGAACGTTTTTCACCCGGCGACGGCAATAGTCCAGCCCGAGCTG
>CAZXRO010000165.1:0-6303 GCA_964642435.1 uncultured Ignavibacteriales bacterium | reverse complement strand
ATAG
The DNA here is from genome assembly GCA_964642435.1 of uncultured Ignavibacteriales bacterium. GTDB lineage: Bacteria > Zixibacteria > MSB-5A5 > GN15 > FEB-12 > WJKG01. The sequence continues at coordinate 6,299 of CAZXRO010000165.1, read as the reverse complement.
CAGACGAGCACCTGAAGCTTAAGCCCCACAACAGGGCCAAAGATCAAATACAGCAAGAAGAACGGAGAGAGGACAGCGACCTCCGGGTGATGGAACAGAATATTCCCGCCGCCAAGGTACGGATTCCAGAAGGGGAACTGGCCGTAGTGAAGCACGGTACCAGCCGGAACGGCCGCAATGGTGGAAAACAGGTCCCAGTCGCGCACGCCCCACCAGTCGATTTTGAGCAGCAAGGGGAGAGCATAGTACAGGGCCAGGAGGACAAAAATGGCTGGTATCGTGCGGCGTGAGATATTAGAATTGGTCATGTGTTCTCAACTGGCAACTGTGATTGCGTTCAGATAGATGCAGCTTTCGTGGCTAAAAAGCAACCGTTTCCTCTGGCCGACAGTCTCGTTGGCCGTATTCATGGTGCTTTTCCTGATCGGCTTGTCCTCGGGTGATGCGAAGTATACCTCGCTGGAACGGATGCTGATTCAGTGGGACGGACAGCACTATCTTTCAATAGCGCGCGATGGCTATGAGACATTTCCCTGCGCCCGGGGGCCGCACGAGATTTGCGGAAATGTGGGCTGGTTTCCGCTATTTCCGCTTGTGGGGCGAGTGGTTTCGTGGCTGGGGCTGGACGCACGATGGGCACTGCTGATTGCAGGGTGGCTGGCGCTCTGGATCGCGCTTCTGTTGTTGTTCGATCTGGTGCACCGGCAGTTTGACAAGACGGCTGCCATCGGAACATTGGTTGCCCTTTTGGCATTTCCCTCGGCGTTCTATTTCCTGACCGCGTTTCCATATGCCATGTACCTGATGCTGGCGGTGCTGGCGTTCTGGCTGCTGCAACGGGGACGATACGGTTGGCTCTGGCTGCCATCGGGATTGCTGGCGATAACCTACCCCAGCGGTATTGTGATCGGGCTGCCCCTCTTGTGGCACCTTGTTCGGCACAGGAAGGAGTTGTCGGCAACGCAGAAAGCAGGATTGACCGGTGGCATGGCGGCTATCGGAGTAGCACTGGTAGCGTACAGCGCGTACTACTGGTGGCAGTTTGGAGATTTCTGGCTGTATGTCAAGTTCCAGGGACAACCGATGTACCGTCACGAACCGGCCTTCCCCCTGCTGACAATCTGGGATGAGATTACCGCCTCTGATATGAGCTTGAGTGTCGTATCCATGTTGGCCGCGGTGACGGTGACTCTGGTGGCGTTCTACCGGACGAAAGTGCCGGTGAGCTGGCAGATATTCATGTTTGGTGTGCTGTTGTTCACGCCGGCGGCAGGGACAACCGACTGCTACTATCGGCACATTGTCCCGGCGTTTCCGCTGGCGGTGATGGTCGGGCTGGGGTTGAAGGACCGCTGGCGACGCTGGCTGGTTCCGGCCTATATCATTTGTGCCCAACTAATGGCATGGGCTGGCTATCTACCTTACTACAAAGAGGGGCGGCTGATCTGAAGGCAGGCCGGTACACCCTGCCGCCCCTACTGCGGAGTAAGCACTAATCGCCAGAGAGAATCATCAGTTTCCCGCACAAACACGATCGAATCAGGCGAGTTCGTCCAGTTGGCCTGGAAATCACCGTTAGGAATGCGGACAGCATCGCAGCCACCGGTTTGAATAGTGGTCGGACTGAAGCGGGAGGTTGGCTGGCCCCAACTCGCCACGGTACCATCGTGTGAGCAGAAATTGATATCCGTTCCGATGTAGGGATAGAAGTCGATTGAGTAGGATCGGCTATTCTGCACGACCATAGTCAGGGAATCTTCTTTGCTGCCGATGATCGTCTTGTGGCGCACCAGGTAGTACCCGGTATAGTTCTCGGTTCCACTGGATTGGATGGTGTCGTCATCATCGCCGCATGCGACGATACAAACTGCGATAGCGGCGAGAATCAACAGAATCAACAGACGGTGCATAGTCCCTCCTTTTGCCGATGACGGTTCAACTGGATAACGAACGAAGGCTTCTGTTCGTCAAACATCGAACCGGCTACGCGAGCTTCCGCCCAGGCACCCGGTCTATTCCCTACCGGCCAGATTTGCCGAGTGCTCATCCTCAGGCTGCTTCTGCGAGTTGCGCTCCTCATGGTATGCGGCGGCGGCCTTGACAAAGTCGCGGAACAGGGGGTGCGGTCGCTCGGGGCGTGATTTGAGCTCCGGATGGAATTGCACGCCGACAAACCATCGGTGGTCAGGTACCTCGACAATCTCCACCAGGCGGCTGTCAGGCGAGGTTCCGGAGAGCAGCAGTCCCTTTGATGTGAGCATCTCGCGGTAGGCATTGTTGAGTTCGTAGCGATGCCGGTGTCGCTCAGATATCTCCTCGCTCTCGTAGGCCTCGAACGACTTGGATCCGCGCACCAGTCGGCAGGGGTAGGCGCCAAGGCGCATGGTACCACCGAGCTGAGTGACACCCTCCTGATCGGCCATGAGGTGGATGACCGGGTGTTTGAGGTCGCGGTAGAATTCGTAGGAGTGAGCCTCGGCCAGGCCACATATATTGCGGGCGAACTCAATGACGGCACACTGCATACCCAGGCAGATCCCGAAGAACGGGATGTTGTTCTCGCGGACATAGCGGATAGCCTCAATCTTCCCCTCACCGAATCCGCCCGGGATCAACAGGCCATCGGCGTCATGCAGAAACTTGGCGGCGCCGAAGTGCTTGATGTCCTCGGAGCTGATCCAGATTAACTCCACCTCGGCATCACTATGCACACCGGCGTGGACGAAGGATTCAATGATGGACTTGTAGGCATCGTGGAGGTTCACGTACTTGCCACACATGGCGATCTTGAGTCGCCGCCTCGGGTTGTTGAGACGGTGCACCATGTCTTCCCACTGTGACAGATCAGGCGCCGGCGAATCAACATAACCGAAGTGCTGGCAGATGATATCATCGAGCCCCTGTTCATGGAACTTGAGCGGAATCTGGTAGATCGTGGAGACATCCTCGGCCGAGATCACATTCTTGACCGGAACAGAGCAGAACAGGCTGATTTTTTTGCGCAGATCATCCGATATCGACTTCGCCGAGCGACAAATGAGAGCATTGGGCTGAATGCCGATCGCGCGCAGTTCACGAACTGAGTGTTGGGTGGGCTTGGTCTTGAACTCGCCGGCAGCGCTGATATAGGGAACCAGGGTGACATGGATATACATGACGTTCTGGGGGCCTTCTTCGAGACTGACCTGGCGAATGGCCTCCATAAAGGGCAGTGACTCGATATCACCGACCGTACCGCCGATTTCACTGATGATGACATCGGGGTCATCGAAGACCTTCTTGAGGCGACGGATACGGCTCTTGATCTCCTCGGTCACGTGGGGAATGACCTGGACCGTAGCCCCGAGGTAGTCGCCGCGGCGCTCCCGGGTGATAATGGTGTTGTAGACCTGACCGGTGGTGACATTGTGGTCCTTCGAAAGTGACTGGTCAAGAAAACGCTCGTAATGGCCGAGGTCGAGATCGGTCTCGGAGCCATCATCGAGCACAAACACCTCGCCGTGCTGGAAGGGGTTCATGGTGCCGGGATCGACATTGAGATACGGATCCAGCTTGAGGTTGCACACCTTCAGCCCGCGCTTCTTGAGAAGATACCCAATGGAGGCCGAGGCAATCCCTTTGCCAAGCGCGGATACCACGCCTCCGGTTACGAAAATGTACTTTGTCTGATCAGCCATACACCCATCCTCAACGTACGATTGTGGCCAGCTTCTTCAGGTCTCGGGGACTGTCGACCGAGACAGTCTGCATCCGTGTTTTATAAGCCCGAATGTGCCCGCCATGTTCCAGTATTCGCAATTGTTCGAGCGACTCTGCCTTCTCATATGGTGATCGGCGCCATCGGGCATATTGTTCAAGGGCAGAGCGGCGAAATAGATAGATCCCAATGTGATACCAGTACGGAAAACTGTCTGCTCTCGGTCTTCCATCGGTCGCCCGGACCCAGGGCAGGACTGAGCGGGAAAACCAGAGCGCCCAGCTGTCGCGGTCGAGCACCGCCTTGACGACATCGGGGTTGGCCAGGTCCTCATTGTCGGTCAATCGTCGCACCAGGGTGCCGACAGAGGCTTTGCGATCGGCGCGAAACGCCTTGATAGCACGAGCGAGCGATGGGGCCTTGAGACCGAGATTGTCGGCCTGGACATTCACGATGACATCGGCCGGGTGGCGCGACACTATCTCGGCGGCGCGGTCACTACCGGTACGGTGCCTCTTGGCGGTAAGCTCGACCTCGGCACCAAACTGCTCGGCAGCACCGACGATTTCGGGGCTGTCGGTAGCGATGATGGTGCGATCGATCCCCGGGGTCCTGGTGACCTCACGCCAGACATAATAGAGCAATGGCCGGTCCTTAAGAGGGAACAGCACCTTGCGTGAGAATCGGGTCGACTGCAACCGCGCCGGTATGACGGCCAGTATCTTCACGCCTGACTGCCTTTGAGATCGCAAGCCGTAAGCCGGCGTCTGATCTCGGTGATCATCATTGGAGTTGTGGCCGGTTGTTCGGTGAGTTTGATCCGCTCTGTGGTGGTCGAAAACAGCGTGAAAAGGGCGGCATCGGGCGGATTGTCAGCATTTACCGGTGGCATAGGCTATGATATTGACGGCCGTTCGGGGTGTCAAGCTCTAACCGTCGCAGGCGGAGGCTATGGGCGTGAATACCGTGGTGTTTCGGATGGGTATGGCGTGCGATTGAAGTTAACGGGGAAGATCGCGCGGTCGCGGCATTACGACGGTACAGGCTGGCATTGAACGGGTTAGAGAATGTGATTCATGCTAAAGGATTTCGGGCACGGGCCGACACATTCAGTAGATGTACCAAACTGAAACAGGACGGAACCATGTTCACAAAGCAGTTTCAAACTGAATCACCGACCTCGGCTGTGGTGCCAGCGGATGGCGCTGACGAGTGTCTGTTTCGTCGCCGGTCCGTGATCACGGAGCCAGAAATGGCGAGAGACATTGCCGAGATACCCTGCCGGCATTGTGAGGATCAGCAGTCACTGTTGGGCGATTTGGCGCTGGCGATGCAGCTTCGCGACCAGTTGAACCAGTGCGAGCAGTCGCTGCTTGACCAGATAGCGGGCCGCGATGTTGTGGCGTTCCTGATAGCCGGGGACGAGTACCTGCACCCGGCCGATACACCGCTCTTCCCGCTGGAATTGGTGGAAACGACGCGCAATATGGGCGGCGAAGCAATCTTCACGCAGCGCTATCGCCCGCAAAGCGAGAAGTCGGATCATTCGTATGTGCTGCATAGCGCCATGATCGGCATGCAGCGAGACAAGACGGTGGTGTTTGGATTCCTGGCGCCTGAAACGAACGGCGATAGGGGTAAGTTGGAGGACCATTTCTGTGCCACCGCCTGTGCCTTTCGACAGACATTGAGAGCCGCCGTGACGGTGGCTGATCAGATACGACAACGGTTGGATGGTGATCATCCTTCGATGCTGGTCAGCCAATCGACCGGACGCATTCTGGCGGCGAATCGGCAGTTGGCTCGTATGGTCGGTGCTGAGATGGTGGAAGTGACTGAACTGTCATTCGATAAGGTGAGAGAGCTGCTTTCGCGCTATGTAGGCCGGATGCGGATTTCCCTGGAAACAATGCGCGTTGGCCAACAGGCCGTGTCCCTGGTGACGTTTGCCCAGGAAGGCGGCAGAGCCACAAACGAGAACAAGGTGACCGGGTTCTTCGCGCACAAGATGCGCAATAAGCTCTCAGGCATCACGAGTGCTGCGAGTCAGTGGTTGTCGATGAAGGGTGAGACGATCGATGAATCGAGCCTTGAGTTGGCCGATATCGTGTTGTCGGAGGCGGCCTCATTGAACTGGCAATTGGATCGTCTCATGTCGTACCTCCAGAGCCAGGATCAGCCGCGTCGCTCGGTGGCCATTGCCGAGGAGCTCCTGCTGGCGGTACAGCAGATTCGAGGTATAGCCACCGACCGTCATCCCCCTATTGAATGGGACGAGGAGGCCGACCTGGGCCGTGTCAATGCCCCCTCCATGGCCTGCTGTGCGCTGTTCGAGGCGGTGCTGCTGCGCCATCTCGCAGCCGATCAGGTGCCGGTAGCGATCGAGTTCGCGAGGACTGATCACCAGAGCGTGTTGCGAATGACGGTTGCGTCGGACTATTCCCAGTCGGTGTACTCCCAGGAGGAGCTGGATGTGCATACAGTCTATGCTCGTCGGCTGGCACAGGCGATTGGGATCGAACTGCAGGCACCGATTGAAGGGTCTGACGGTAAATTGAAGACTGAATTGATGATTTCCCTGAACACCCCAAATTAAGATGAC
>CAZXRO010000164.1:0-6330 GCA_964642435.1 uncultured Ignavibacteriales bacterium | reverse complement strand
AAGCTCGATGAACCCGAACAGGCAAGCCTGAGCGACAGCGACGCCGCTGTGGTCGTACCGCCAGACGAAGAGAAGCCATGGGCCGCGGCGCCCCCCTCCGAAAGCGGATCCTTCCCGACCTCAGAGAGCGGCCGTATCCCCCAGATCAAGGCCCTCGGCCGGTACCAGATCACCGGCACCCTCGGCAAAGGAGCCATGGGCCACGTCTACAAGGGCATCGACCCCGCCATCAACAGGCCCGTCGCCCTCAAGACTATCCGCCTGGACTTTGTCAACGACCCCGATGAAATGGCCGAACTGAAAGAACGTCTCTACCGCGAGGCCCAGGCAGCCGGAAAACTCTCCCACCCGAACATCGTCACGATCTACGATGTCGGCAGCGAGGGTCACCTGCAGTATATCGCCATGGAATATCTGGAAGGCCGCACGCTCGAAGATATGATCAAGCGCAAGGTCAAGTTCAACTATAGAATCATCGCCCAGATTATCACTCAGATATGCTCCGCACTCGAGTACGCTCACGAGCGAGGGATCGTTCACCGTGACATCAAACCGGCCAACATCATGATCCTCGAGAACTACCTCGTCAAGGTCATGGACTACGGCATCGCGCGCGTCGACTCCAACTCGATGACCAAGACCGGGATCGCTATGGGCACACCCAACTACATCTCGCCCGAGCAGCTCAAGGGGGCACAGATCGACCAACGCGCCGATCTGTTCAGCCTCGGTGTTGTCATGTACGAAATGCTGCTTGGTCGACGCCCCTTCCGTGGCGAAAACCTGACCTCACTCATCTACGCCATTATCAATACCGAGCCGGAGAAACCCTCCGATGTCAACCCGGACTTGCCGCTCCTGTTCGACCACGTGATCTCAAAGGCACTGAAGAAGACTCCCTCGGAACGCTACCAGCGCGCCTCGGAGATCAAGTCAGCCCTGGCGGATTTCGTCGAGTCATTCGCCTCATAAGACCAGACCAAAACACGTACCGCTATACGAAACGGGCCGCCGAGTATAACTCGACGGCCCGTGTAATTTTTCACCTACATCCGGCCGATGCGCCGCGCGATGAGAACTAATCTTCCTCTTTATCCGAATCGCCCTCCGAAAGAATCTCCTCCGCCAGCGACAGCGCCACCCCGGAAAGCATTACCTCCACCCCAAGCTGCGTGAAGTCGGTGGATATCAACTGACGATCCAGGGCTGCATACAGCGAACACGAGGCGCCCCGCTCCACCACCAGCCCGGACAACCGCTTCTCCGTCTCAGCAACAAACGTCACCTCACCCAGCTCCTCCGAAACGACATACCCGGTGCAGTTGTGAAGCTGCAAGTGCGAATTGCCGGTATAGACAACAACCAGCGTTCCCCGCTCCCGGCCCAGCATCTCCTCGGGATAAATCTCAAGGACCAAAGATCGGTCGTCTTCTTCATTGACCACTTTCAGCCGGAAATTGTCCGGCAGCTTCGTGATCTTCGGAGCGCCAAGTACCTTGGCGACCTTGGTTGCATCTTCCTTGCCAAATGTGACAGCCATCTTACCTGTACCCTCTGGTAATTACTGATCAGCTGTTGTTCTGTTTCTTCCGGTCACCCTTGCCTTCATTCGAGGTCACCTCCGGCGGCTTCTCGTTGACCGAACCCTTCAACTCGTCGGTCGTCTCATGCATCGCCTTCTTGAACTCGCGGATGCCCTTTCCCAGCCCCTGAGCTATCTCAGGAAGCCGCTTGGCACCAAACAGAAGCAGGACGGCCACGAAAATCAGTACCAGTTCCTGCCAACCCAAACCCATAAACTACCTCCAGTCTCATCCAGTGGCTATAGGTACCACCAGCGGAAATAGACGATCACCAGAAGAATCATCAAAACAGACATAAAATTGATCTGCAATGTCAACCCGAACATGAACGAAATCGCATAGAAGTCCATCTTCACCGTGTCGATTCCGATAGTGATCGATTTCGTAAACATCGTCTTGGCGGCACCAGGCGGCAAATACGTCCCGATCAAATCTCCCAGCAGTCCGCCAACAACCGCGCCCAGTACCAGCGCGATGATAATAAACGTCAGCTCTCGTCGTTTCAAATTCCCCTCACACAGATTGATACGAAAGGGCGTGCCGGACTGATTCAAGTATTTTCAGCCCGTCCTCAGATCCCAGTATCGGCTCCACCGCCCGCTCCGGGTGCGGCATCATCCCTAATACGTTACCCTCAGCATTCACAATGCCGGCAATATTGTTAACCGACCCATTCGGATTCGACTCCGGCGTCACCTGACCCCGTTCATCACAATACCTGAAAAGCACCTGGTTGTTGTCCTCCAGATGCTTGATCTGGTCGGCATGATAGAAATAGTTGCCCTCTCCGTGGGCTATTGGTATTCGAAGCACTTCGTGGTGCTGACACGTACCCGTAAAGGCCGTATCCGCCCGCTCGGTGCGAATGTACACATACTTGCAACTGAAACGCAAATGACGGTTCCGCATGAGCGCCCCCGGAAGCAACCCGCATTCGGTCAAGACCTGGAAACCGTTGCAAATCCCCAAAACCAGACCACCGGAGTTGGCAAACGATATCACCTGCTCCATAATGGGCGAAAACCGAGCGATTGCTCCCGCTCGAAGGTAGTCCCCGTACGAGAACCCTCCCGGCAACAAGACCAGGTCGCACCCCTCCAGGTCAGTCGACTGATGCCAGAGAAATGTCGCGTCCTCGCCCAGGATATGCCTGAACGCCGCATAGGCATCATAATCGCAGTTCGATCCCGGGAAGGTGACAATACCGGCCTTCATCGTCTCAACCCTTCTCGATCCGGTAGTTCTCAATCACCGGATTCGACAGCAACCGCGAGCAAACCTCCTCAAGTCGACTGTCAAGGTCCGCGCCTTCACCGGTGATCTCCAATTCAAAGAACCGGCCCGATCGCACCGAGGCGAATTCATCATACCCCATCTGATTCAGGGCCTTGTGAATTGTCACACCCTGGGGATCCAACACCCCGTCCTTGAGCCTGACAAATACCGTAGCTTTCTTACTCATCAATCCCGTTCCTCGTTGTCGGCGACCTCTTCATCATCCGGCGACCGCCCGGCTACCCGGTTCACTCCACGTGAGAACTGACGGTACAGCTCTCGAGCAACACCGATCAATATATACAAAGCGAAAATCGGAAACAACAACAGTCTTGGTTCGAACACCACCAGCAACCCCGCCGTCAGCAGAATCAACAGCTTGATCCGGTTCTGCATCGTATGAAACCGGTCCGGCACGGCATCAAATCGCACCTGTGTGGCCATCAGGAACGCCGTCCCCACTATCATCACCACCACCCACTGCTCATATTCTACACGCCCCCACATCTCCATCGCAAATATCACGTATGACACCAGCAGCAGCGCCGCTGCCGGCACCGGTAAACCCTTGAAGGAAGTCTTCTCCTCACTGGTCGCAAACAGGTTGAAGCGCGCCAATCGGTAACAGGCCGACATAAGATACACAATACATACCACCATCCACGCCATCGAACCAATATACGACAGCTTCAACGAGAAAATGATGACCACCGGCGCCACCGCAAACGATATCACATCCGCCAACGAGTCCAGCTCAATCCCGAACTGCGAGGTCGCCCCGCTCATCCGCGCCACTTTGCCATCGAGTACATCGAAAAACGCCGCCAGTATCACGAACCATCCGGCCATCACCGGCTTGCCTTCCAGCGCCTGCAATATGGCCACAAACCCGCAGACCACATTGCCCATCGTAAACGTACCAGGGAGCAGCCCCTTATAGTTTGACATCGTCTCCCCTTGAGACGGCCGATTGCGTGGACTTCTCGCCGTCAGGACGCGACTGCCCAGCAAGGTAACCGATCAAAGTGCTGGCTCCCGCGACATGATCCCCGAGTGCCACCGAGAGCCGGGTGTCAATCGGCAGAAATAACTCCGTACGCGAACCGAACCGAATCAGTCCAAACCGCTCTCCCACCTTGACCTGCTGCCCCTCGTCAAGATTGCACACAATCCGACGAGCCAGCACACCGGCAATCTGCTTAACAATAACCCCCACGCCCATGGGCGACTTTATCCTGATGACCGTCTGCTCGTTAAGCCCGGAGGCCTTGTCCATGAAGGCGGCATGGAACTCTCCCTCTTTGTACTCAACCTTCTCCACCGTACCGCTGATCGGCACCCGGTTAACGTGAACATCGAGCACGGAAAGAAAGATCGAAACCTTGATCGCCTTCTCACCAACATAGGGCACATCACCGACCGTATCAATCCCAATCACCTTACCGTCGGCTGGCGCCACAATCAGAGTCTCGTCACCAGGTGGTATCGCTCGCTCGGGGTCGCGAAAGAAATACGTCGCGAACAACGTCAGCATCGCTACCGCCGCGCACAGACCAAACAACCACCAGTTGCTCCATCGAGCGGCCAGCAGAAACAAAACGACCGTCAGTACCACGCCGATCAGCGTGAACGGTATCGCCTCGCGCGCAATCATCGCCCAAACACCCGCTTGAAGATCGCGTCTACATGCTTCGTGTAATATCCCAACTCAAAGCTCTTGTCGATTTCGGCCTCGCTCATATGCTCTGTGATCTCCTTATCCTTCTTCACCAGTTCCCGGAATCGTCCTGATCCCGCGGCCGCCTTCATGGCATTGCGCTGCACCAGACGGTACGCCTTGTCACGCGATCCAACCTTCGGCGCCAGGGCCAGAAGCAACCGCTGCGAAAACACCAGACCACCACCGTAGTAGATATTCTCGATCATCCTCTTCTCGTTAACTACCAGTCCCTTGAGAATCTCGATGAACTTGATCAACCCATAGTACACGATCGTTGTCGCATCCGGAATAATCACCCGCTCGGCCGAACTATGGGCAATGTCCCGCTCATGCCACAACGTGATATTCTCCATCGCCGTGATCGCGTACCCGCGCGTCAGACGGGCTATCCCCGCCAAACGCTCCGCCGTAATCGGGTTCTTCTTGTGCGGCATCGCCGAGGACCCCTTCTGGTTCTTCGTGAACCCCTCGGCCATCTCTCCGATCTCCGTCCGCTGCAAATTCCGGACCTCGGTCCCGAACTTCTCCAGCGAACTGGCCAGAAGCGCCAGCGCCGTCACATAGTTCGCGTGACGGTCCCGCTGCACCACCTGCGTCGAAACCTCAGCCGGCCTCAGCTTCAGCGCCTTACACACCGATTCCTCCACCCGCGGATCGAGATTGGCAAAATTACCTACCGCACCGGACATCTTCCCCACCGCCGCCATCTCTGTCGCCGCCGTGAATCGCTCCCGACCACGCCTCAGCTCCGTGTACCACACCGCAAACTTCAATCCCACCGTCGTCGGCTCGGCCAACACCCCGTGTGTCCGCCCAATACACGGCGTGTCCTTGTATTTCTTCGCCAACTTGCGGATCTCGGTCAGCGCCTCATCCAGCTTCTTGTCTATCAGCACCCCCGCCTGTTGCATCAATACCGACCACGAGGTATCCAGCACATCCGAGGAGGTCATGCCGAAATGCAGATACTTCGCCTCCTCACCCACAATCTCCTCAACCGAGGTCAGAAACGCAATCACGTCGTGATTAACCTCGGCCTCGATCTCGTTGATCCGCTCCAGCTTGAAGTCCGCCTTCTTCTGGAGCACATCATTGGCCTCCTTGGGAATGATCTTCAGCCGCGCCATAGCCTTCGCAGCCTCCAGTTCCACCTTCAGCCAGGTCCGGAACTTGTTCTCATCCGACCACAGCTCGGCCATTTCCGGCGGAGTGTAACGTTCGATCATTACTGCATCTTCTTCTTGTAGTCTGCCAAAAACTTCTCCAACCCGATATCCGTCAACGGGTGCTTGATCAACTGGGCTATCACATTATACGGCATCGTGGCCACGTCGGCCCCAAGCAGCGCCGACTGCAACACGTGCATCGGATGGCGCAGCGAGGCCGCCAGCACCTGCGTCCGATAATCGTAGTTGTGGTAAATCGTCACAATATCGCTGATAAGCTGCATACCGTCGGTCGAGATATCATCCAGGCGTCCGACGAACGGCGATGCAAAACTCGCGCCCGCCTTGGCCACCAACAACGCCTGCGTAGCCGAAAATATCAGCGTCGAATTGACTGCAATCCCATCCGAGGCCAGCGCCTTGACCGCCCGCAATCCCTCCAGCGTCGTCGGAATCTTGACTACAATATTGTCGCCGATCTTCACCAGCTCGCGCGCCTCCGAGAGCATGCCCTCAGTATCCGTCGCCAGCACCTCGGCCGATACCGGACCCGGGACTATCTTGCAGATATCCTGCAGCAACTCAG
>CAZXRO010000163.1:1189-6362 GCA_964642435.1 uncultured Ignavibacteriales bacterium | reverse complement strand
GTCGGGGAGCTAACGGATGAGGATTGTCGGCGGTTCAACAGCGGCGGCGCAGCGTGGCTGAGTTGCGGCATGGCAGGAGTAGGCATGGAGCGACGGGCGGTGATTGCCTTGATCGATTTCGATGGTGATCTTCCCGATTCGGCCCGGTTGGAACTGTATTGTTTCCGTGAGGGGGACGCCGCAGATCGCCGGGTGTTCGCATACCCGTTGACGGCGCCGTTTGTGGAGGGGACGGAGTTTGATTACGGCTATGGGAACTACCCTGATCCGGACAGTGGTGTGACGTGGTATCATTCGTATATCGATGTGGGAGATGCAGATTCCAGCCTGTGGGGCGAGGCCGGGGGAGACTTTACGACCGCGATTGCCTGCACGGCGATCGTGTCGGACACGGACTGCTGGGTGGGGTTCGATCACTTCGAGCGGATGCTTGCGTGGTGGGACTCCACCGGAATGCCATACGGGTGCATCCTTGTCAATGAGAACGTGTTTCCCACCAACACGACACAGAAGAGCTTCTATGCCAGCGAATCCTCAGGCGGCCTGGGGCCGCGGGTGGTGCTGTACTACCGGGATGCGGGTGCAACGGACTGGCGGCGTCGTCGCGCGGCAGGAGCTGTGCTGGGCAATTGAGAGAGGGGGATGATATGGGACGTAGGCTTTGGGCCGTATCGGTGGTGATGGGCTTGATAGTGGCTGTCGTGGTGGCTCAGACTGGTCGTGGGGGCATTGTACACAACGCCACGAGCGGATCTGTCGGGGAGGATTCGGTGGCGATAGCGTTTTGCATGCTCGATAGCGTGGGGAATCCGACGATGGCGGATTCCCTGGTGATTGCTGTGAGCGGTCCATCGGGGGAACTGGTATTTACAGACAGTATGTCGACCGGCGATGCGAGGGTCGTTACCAGCACTGTAAGTGGTTGTCCGGCATATACATTTGCTGATCTTACGGCGAATCTCGGGGGCGAGTCGACGGGCTGCTATGAGGTGCTCGTGATAGCGAAGAGCAGTTCGCTGGGATTGCAGACGGTGAATCGGTCGAGCTTCCAGGTAGTCGGGCGTCGGTTTGCCGAGGTGCTGGACGAGATTGATGACAGCGTGTGGGTGCGTGGCGGCGCCGTGGACAGTAATCGCACTGAGGAGGGTGCGGGGGATTCGGCGCAGATCGCCGGCTGGGTGTGGAATACGCCGCAGTCGGGGCATACGGTGGCCGGGACGTTCGGGGATTATCTCGATGCTGACATATCCGGTCTGGGGATGGGCGGCGGTGCGTACTCGGTCGGGGTGGTAGTGTACGATTCAGGGGCCATGCAGCCGGTGCCAGGCGTTAAGGTGGCGGTGAGGAGTATCTCGCAGAGTTCGCTGATAGCGACCGGGGCTGCCGGTAGCGAGGGGGAAGCGGTGTTCAATCTGGATGCCGGCGACTATTTGGTGGTGGCAACCTCACCGGGCTACCAGTTTGCGCCGTTTGATACGCTGAGTGTGACCGGTGGATTGGTGGACACGGTGTACGGGTACCATTTCGACCCGGGTGAGCCAGCGCTGCCGGGGTTGTGCCGGGTGTACGGGTACGTGTATGCCATTGACGGGACGCCGATCGAGGGGGCGCGGGTCGAGGCACGGTTGCCTGATGGTGTCAATGGGGCGAGTATCTTGATTGTGGCACCGTTCGCGGTGGAGGCGAGCAGCAATGTCGACGGATATTTCTTCGTGGACCTGATTCCATCGCAGAATCTGTATCCGCGGGCGACAGATTACGAGATTGCGATCAGTGCGAACGGTCGCACGTTGTATCGGCAGCAGGTGACGGTGCCCTCGCAGGGGTCGTTGCACCTGACGCCGTAGGAGGGCAGAATTGCGGGACGTAACTTCAAGCAAAGGGGCATAAGGATGGAAGAGATGATGAGTACGCCGGTGGGCTGGGTTGGATTGCTGGGATCGATGGCCTTGATGGTGGTGGGGCATGTGGGCAGGAAGTATTTGCTGCCGTTTCTGAGTGTGGGAAAGCGCCAGAGGTATGCGGGGTTCGTGGCCCAGATCGCCGATGAGATCACCGATGATCTTCGCCAGAAGTACCCCGATCGGGAGTGGACGGAGTGGCTGGATGAGGCGGTTGACCTGTTGGTGGACATCTGTGAGGTGGGGCCGGAGGTGGCACGTCGGGCGATAAGCGCGGCGGTGGCTCGCAAGCAGGCAGCATAGTCAGGATCGCCAGGGGGCTGTTCAGAGCCGGGTGACGGTGCCGTATTGGTGCGGTCGCCCGGTTTCTTCGTTCGTGCGGTGCAGAGGTAGACTATCGGGCTGTGGTTGCCTTGTCGGGGAAGAGGTAGTGGCGAAAGGCGGTGATGTCGGCAGCGCTGATCTGGCCATCGGCGTCGATATCGCAAGCCTCGGCGCCGGCTGCGGGCGGGGGACTGTCGAAGAAGATGAAGGCAACCAGCAACTGCAGGTCGATAATGCCGGCGGTGCCATCGCCATCGAGGTCGAAGCGATGCCGGGCCGGATCAGGGGGTGCGAGCCCGGGAGTGTCGTTCGAGGTTGTTGAGGCAATGGGGGTGGGTTGGTGCTCAATGGTGACGATGACGGTATCGACGGCGCTGCAGCGGCAGAAATCAGAGGCGCGAATGACGAGCAGGTGTGGTTCTGCAGTTGCTACACGTTTCGGGGACAGGTGCCAGGTGTTGTCGGCAATGGTGCCCGGTCCCGTTAGAAGGTAGCTTGCGAACAGGTTGCGGTCGGTGTCTCCCAGCGGCAGTGGCCAGGCGATGGTGGTGTTGTTATCGACGATGAGCGTTGTGTCATCGGGCAAGTCGATCCACGGGGGGCGATTTATGCGGATAGATATGTGGAAGTCGGCGGTATCGGCCAGACTGGCGGTTGCGGTGGCCAGTGTCACGGTGAAGGCCGTGTCGCGGGTGGCTGTGAATTCCCAAAAGTCGCCTGAGATGGTGCCGGGTCCATCGAGTATGGTGACCGGCAGTGGTTGTTTGTGCTGGTTGAAGGCCGAGACGGGCAGGCGGAGGGTTTGTGGGGTGCAGAGGAATATGGCTGTATCTCGCGGGGGACGAATGGTCACCGCCGGGCGGATTCCACCATGGGGACGTCCGGCTGCGTACAGCAGCAGTCGGCCGGGCAGGTTGCAGTAGGCAGTGTCGTTCATATCGATCCAGACCTCGGGGTATCCCCAGTAGTTGAAGCAGGTTTGGGCCGCCGGGGTGTTGTCGAGGAACAAGGCGACAGAGTCCCTGGACGAGAGGGGATTCTGGATGAACATGCCGGCGAAGAACGGTTCATGGACCGTTGTCGGTGTATCCAGCGGGATATAGATAAGGTAGGCGCCGGCGTGCGGGATGTGGATTTCGCGGGGTCGCGAGGTTGTCAGCAGATCGCCGGGTTGGCGACGGTGCTTGCCCTTGTGGGATTCGCTGATATTGGCGGCGAGCGTAATCCTGCCGGCATGAGGGAAGTGCATGGGCAGGCAGACCTCGGTGATGACAAAGGGGTAGGCATTGTTGCCGAAGACTGCGCCGGGGTCCTGGTAGGCGCGGTACAGCTCATTGCCGACGGTCCAGTCGAACAATCGATAGACCGCGCCTTCATCGTGGCGGACGAGATCGAGGTCGATTCGTGAGGCGAGGTGTCGGGCGCGAATGGTGACGAAGTCCGGTGGTTGTTCAAGGGGGACGGCCAGGCCGGTCTTGTGCTCATCGGAGGCAAAGGCCTGTAGTGGGGTCAACAGGGCCAGTGCAACGGCCAGGGTCAGGGCCGGTATGGTGCTGTTGCGTGGCATGAGGCTCCAATTGGGGGTTGCCGTTTCGTCGGAGGTCCTTTCTTTGATTATCGAACGGGATTGTGTTATACTTGACCGGTTGGCCGATTGTGGTTGTTGCAGAGGACAGGACTTATGATGGACATGGCCATGATTGTCAGATTGAGGATATGAGCGAAGAACTTCCGAAGCGCAAGCCGCCCTGGTTGAAGGTGACCGGTTTTTCGGGGCGCCAGTTTGAGCAGGTGAGCCACCTGTTGAAGGCGCACGGGTTGAATACTGTGTGTCAGGCGGCCAATTGTCCGAATCGGGGGGAGTGTTTCAACCGGGGGACGGCGACCTTCCTGATCATGGGGCCGTTGTGCACGCGCAATTGCCGGTTTTGTGACGTCCGGGCGGGGGTGCCGTCGGGGCTGGATGTCGATGAGCCGACGCGGGTGGCGGAGGCGGCTGCGGAGTTGAAGCTCAAGCACGTGGTGATAACCTCGGTGACACGGGACGATCTTCCTGATGGTGGGGCGGGCCAGTTTGTTAAGGTGGTGGCAGAGATCCGGCGGCTGTTGCCGGCGGCGACAGTTGAGATCCTCACGCCGGACTTCAAGGGGGTGGCCGATGCTGCCGAGTTGATGATCGGGGCGCGTCCTGACGTGTTCAATCATAATCTGGAGACGGTGCCGCGGTTGTATCCAGAGGTGCGGCCGGGTGCGGATTATGGTCGGTCGCTGGAGCTTCTGCGGCAGGTGGCGGCGGGTTCGGATATTGCTACCAAGTCGGGTCTGATGCTGGGGTTGGGGGAGAAGATGGAGGAGCTGGATCAGGTGTTTGACGACCTGGCCGGGGTGGGGGTGAGGATTCTCACGCTGGGTCAGTACCTGGCGCCCTCGAAAGAGCATTATCCGGTGCAGCGATATGTCTCTCCGGAGGAGTTTGAACAGGCGGGCGAGCAGGCCCGCCGGGCCGGAATAGGCAAGGTGTTTTCGGGTCCGCTGGTTCGTTCGTCGTACCGGGCCGATGAGGCTATGGGCGACGCCCACTGATTTCTTGAGTCGGTCTGTTTCCCAAGCGCAATTATTTAACAATCCCTGATCAGCTTATGCTGGGTCCGGCGGGTAGCGCCGACACTTAGTGTAGATGGAAAGGGAAAACACCTGCTATGAATGACAGCTATCGGGCAAACATACTTGTCGTCGATGACGAGGAATATGTCTGCAATATCATTGAGGAGTCCCTTAGTCAGGAAAACTACAGCGTTTCGGTGACCTCAGATCCTACCGAGGCACTGGCGATTTTGCAGGAAAGACCGATCGACCTGGTCCTGAGTGACCTGGTAATGGGCGACTACTCCGGGGTTCAGGTGATGGATGCCGCCCAGGCTATCGACCGGGACATCATAGTGATCCTG
>CAZXRO010000163.1:0-1179 GCA_964642435.1 uncultured Ignavibacteriales bacterium | reverse complement strand
ACCCGACGGTGCAGACGGCAATCTCGGTGCTGAAGAAGGGCGCCTATGACTTTATGGTCAAGCCCTTCAAGCTGGAGGTGCTCAAGGCGACGATCCGTCGTGGGCTGGAGCATCAGCGAATCAAAAGAGAGAACCTTCGTCTGAAAGAGCAGGTGGCGTTCTTGAAGATCGCCAACAACTGCTCCGACGTACAGGACCTGGAACAGTACCTGAAGATGGTGGCGCACTCGTGTATGCGGGAGATGTCGGCCCGAGCGGTTGGTATCATTCAGGTCGACCCGGAGACACGTGAGCAGATGCGGGCCGTAGCTGATTATGAGGCCGGTGAAGAGTGGCCCGAGGTAGTCGAGATGGCTACGGTTGAGCGTTTTGCCCTGACCCGGAACACGCAGCCGGTGATCAATTCGCGTCCGACGGGGACTGGCAGGAAGAAGACGGTACGTACGTTCATCTCACAGCCTATTTATGTCGGGAAGCAGTTTTATGGGGTGGTCAATATACTGTTGTTCAACCGTTTTGAGAGCATTCGGCAGGGGCAGCTCAATGTACTGACTATTCTGACCAATTCAGCGGCCTCCGCGATGGCAAACTACCGCCTGTACCAGGATCTTCGAGGTTCCTACCTTCAGGCTATCCATGGTCTGGCCAACGCCATTGAAGCGCGGGATTCCTACACGGCCGGTCATACTGACCGGGTGAGCCGAATTGCCGAGGCAATTGCGCGGCACCTGGGGTGGTCGGAGATGCAGATTCATAATCTGCATATGGGGTGTACGCTGCACGATATCGGTAAGATTGGCGTCCCTGACAGTATCCTGAACAAGCCGGGCCGCCTGACCAGCGACGAACTGGCGCTGATGCAGGATCATCCCCGGATGGGGCTGAAGATAATCGAGGGAATCGATCTGTTCAAGCCGGCGATTCCGTACATTATCGCTCATCATGAGCGCTATGATGGTGAGGGGTATCCGAACGGGCTGAAGGGGGAGGAGATTCCTATCGAGGGCCGGCTTTTGACGGTGGCTGATACGGTGGATGCTATCCTGTCGAATCGTCCGTACCGGGATGGCGCCAGTCTGGAGATAGCGCTTCGGGAGTTGGTGAACAACCGGGGAACGCAGTTTGATCCGCACCTGGTGGACGTGGCGATGCATATAATTCTCACCGGCAAGGTTGATC
>CAZXRO010000162.1:1534-6447 GCA_964642435.1 uncultured Ignavibacteriales bacterium | reverse complement strand
TTGACGAACTGCTGACCATCGATATTGACAAGGTTGGCTCCCGAGCCCCGGAATTTTTCGGTTATAAGAATGCCTTCGGCCTGCTCCGGGAAGACAATACCGGTCGGGTGATACTGGACCGTGTGCAGGAAGCAAATCCCCAGTCCGGCCCGGTAGCCCATAACGATACCATCGGCAGTAGCACCATAGTGGTTGGTGGTCATGAAGCCCTGGATATGCAGGCGTCCACAGCCACCGGTAGCCATCACAACGCTCTTAGCCTTGACGACTGTGTACTCCTCGGTCTCCATATTGTACAGAACCGCTCCGCCGCAATGGCCATGCTCGTTGAGAATGAGCTCAACCGCCGGCGAGAACTCGACAACCTGGATATCGGCCACGCGGTTGCGGGCCTCATCGCGCACAGTACGCATCATCTCGGCACCGGTGATGTCGGCTGCGTAGTGCATGCGCTTGCGGCAGGTGCCGCCACCGTGAATGGTCTTCATCGTGCCATCGGGCCACTTGGAGAAATTGCATCCGAGGCCCTCCAGCCACTTGATGGCATCGGGGGCTTTAAGTGCCAGTGTTTCTGCAAGTTCCGGAACATTTTTGAAGTGCCCACCGCCCATGATGTCGAGATAGTGATAGTAAGGCGAGTCCTTATGACCCTTGTCGGCGGCCTGAATGCCGCCCTCGGCCATCATAGTGTTGGCATCGCCATGCCGCAGCTTGGTGGCGATAATCACCTTCTGTCCCTGTTCCTGGGCCAGCAAAGCCGCAGCGGTACCCGCACCACCGCCGCCGATCACGAGCACATCGGTCTGGTACTCGACCCTGGACAGATCGATCTTCTCCGGCTCGACTCGGCTGCGGGCTTCGAGCAGATCGGCCATTTCGTGGGCGACCGCGTAACCCTTGCTCGGCCCCACTTTCAGCTCGCGTCGTCCTTCTTCTTTGACGTCCGGATGATACTTGAGCATATCGTCGCGTTCGTCCAGAGACAGGAAGGGCACCTCTTCGTTTTTCTTCTTGCGCTCAACTCGAACCTCGCGGGTCGCCTCGACCTTCTTGATGAGCTGCTTTAGTTCCTCGGGATATGGCATAGTCTAACCTCGTTTTCCAATCGCTGAACGGCTTACAGGTAGCTGTTGTCCTGCGGGGTCCAATCTTCACCGGCTGTAGCCGGCTCCATCTCGCGCTCCTGATAGGTCTTGCGGAGCGTCTCTCGATCCATGCTCTTGAGTTCCGAGAGTCCTTTGTCATAGCGACCGGCCTCGATATTGGCGCACATGGTCTTCAGGTGTTCCGCTTGCGGCGTCAGATAGGCCCCGTTCAATCGGCGCGCCAGCTGGGCAATATGGTACTGCGGCAATTCGCCCATACAGCGACTTGCACACAGACCGCACTGGATACAATCGAATGAAATCTCAGCGGCGGCCTGAATGTCTCCCCTCTTCAAAGCTGCAATATAGTCCATCACCTGGACATCCATCGGGCACACCTTCGTGCAGGCGTTACAGGCAACGCAACGGAACAGCTCTGGATAAAGGCGATTGATTTCATCCGGAGTACCGGTCAATTCGCCGAAATCATAGGTTGCCCTGTTGGCAGGATAGAACGGAATCTGGGTCAGGTACATTTCCGGCTCGACCACTGTCTGGCAGGCAAGCCCGGTGTAAATCTTGTAATCTCCGGGCTTGCGGTAGACGGTACTACAGGCACCGCAAACACCGCCGCGGCAGCCACAGCCGCGGATGTACTTGTACCCGGCGTACTCGATCGCCTTCATGATGGTCAGCGTGGCCGGGACCTCGTAGCGTTTCCCCATAACATATATGGGGACCATCTTCGTCTCGGCGGTTGCTGTTGATTCTTCTTGTGGTACAATACTCATCTGAACCTCACCAAGCTATTATCATATTCCTCGTTAGCATTTTCCGTGTTGGCGCGGCTGTTAACCCGCCACCAGATTCTTCGATTTGAGAAGCTGGACCGAGCTTTCGCGGTTCAATTCAAAGTGGCATTCCTCAATGGGAATTCCCATGGCTATCGCCATCAACTGCGTGAAGTAGTAAATGGGGACGTCCTTGGCATTCTCGTACTTCTGGAGCATCTGATCCTGACGCTTACTGAGGTTGTAGTCACACAGCGGACAGGTCAAAGCCAGTGCCTCGGCGCCATGATTGGTGGCATCGGAGAGAATATCGTGCGAGACTTTCAAAGCAGCATCGGGATTGCCCAGCACTTGATATGTGCCACAGCACTGGATGGCTCCCGGGAAATCAACCGCTTCGGCTCCCAGAGCTTCCAGGAAAGCATGCATAACCTCTGGCTGGTCAGTTCTATCGATAGCCACCTCTTTGGGACGAAGCAGCGTACAGCCATAATAGGGTGCCACCTTCATGCCGGAGAGCGGCTTGGTGACCTTCTCTTTGACCTTGTCCCAACCGATTTCGTCGCGCAGGAAATCCAGGAAATGGTACACCTTGACATCGCCCGTGTAATCCGGCTCTTCGTCCATGAAGTCATTGATCGTTTTCCGCTTCTCTGCATCATTGCGCATCAACTCGTTGGCCCGAGCCAGCGTATTGTAGCACATGGAACACAGGGTAATGACCTTATCGTGACCGGCCTGCTTGACACGGACAAGATCCCTGACCGGCGCCACGATGTGAATCAGGTCATCATCGGCCAGCGAATAAACCGCTCCACAGCAATTCCATCGCTCCAGCTCTTCGGCCTCGATGCCAAGTACTGCCATCGCGGCCAGCGCCGATGTTTCCAGGTTCTTCCCCTTGGTCTTCAGAGTGCATCCGGGATAGTAAGCAATCTTCATAGCAACCTCATGATGTCAGCTTGCGAAAACCAGAGACCATGGCCACCTGAGGCATCTCGGTAACGTCTTCCGGCTGCAGGTTCGAGGGTTCAATTTCATTGACATTACGGCGCAGTTTGACCAGGCGCACTGCCTCCATGATCTTTGCGATATCCAGACCTCGCGGACAGCGAACCATACAGGTGTGACAGGACGCACAGACAAACGGCGTCCTGGACGCATCGAGAGCATCGGCCTGCCCGAATTGAATCAAGGCCATGACCTGCCGAGGCATCAGATCCAGGTGCTCGGTCATGGGACACGAGCCAGAGCACGTCCCGCATTGGAAACACTGCTGGAAATTCTGGCCACTGATCTCCCTGATCTTCTGGCGGAACCGATCATCGATGGTCTTCAGTGAAATCTCGCGTGCCATTGGTTCCCCTTAAGCCATTGGGTTCTATTCTATTGTCGTTATTCTGTTTTACGCAGCGAACGCCTCGGCTTATGTGACATGCTGTTGTCGAGGCTCTTCTTGTGAAAATCATCACATAACCTAAGTCGAACGCTCCTATTTATATACATAGTGCGGATATAAAACACAACTTGTTTGCGAATTTTTTCACGAGATTTTGACGTAAACAGCGACTGAGTGCAGGTGGTGCTCGCTCAGGACCAACCAGGGATGAGGGGTTCAGTCGCACGAGGTGAGATTTTTGTCTACCGCGAGCTTTTTGCACAAAAATACTGTTGTCTTTCCGACAATAATGGTGTATACTTGAAGGCTCTACCCCGAAAGATCGGGGCAGTTTTGTGAATGACAGGATTTTGACAGGAGATGAGTTGTGGCCAAGAAAGGTGACGTTCGAGTCAAGGTGAAGCTGCGCAGTACGGAGAGTCCGTATATGTACATCACCACCAAGAACAAGCGCAATAATCCGGATCGGATGGAAATCAAGAAGTATGACCCGGTCCTGAAGAAGCACGTCCTGTTCAAGGAAACCCGCTAACAGGAGTTCAGGAGTAACAGATCATGTCACGCCGATGCCAAATCACCGGAAAGCGCCCCAACCGGGCCCATAACGTCTCCCACGCTCACAATATCACCAAGCGTCGCCAGATGGTGAACCTGCAGACCAAGCGCGTTTATATTCCAGAGTTGGGTCGAAGTGTCCGGCTTCGCCTGTCAACGACTGCGCTGCGCAGTATTCACAAGACTGGGTTCATGCGCTATCTGAAGAAGAACGGTCTGACACTCAGGGACGTTTTATAAGGTAATCCCGTCGCCTGTTGTTGCCATTCTGTCAAGAATTTGAAGGCCGGAGTTCACCATGTGGACCTCGGCCTTTTCCTTGTTATCGTGGCAGACTCATTGAGGCCGCGCGGCCTCATATGTCAGTTCGGGAATGCCTGTCATAGAGGGTCTTGCGCGTCTTCTTCATGCGGACGCGAAGGGAATTGTATCGGTAGATGCCAATACCAAGGGTTGCTATCGCCAGTGGCACAAAGGCCCATCCGACAATCTCCAGAAGCAGTGAATCGAAAAACCGGATGAACGTAACACCGGCAACGAACATGGTCAGCGCGGTTCGCAGGTAAGCCAGGAACGTACGCTGGTTGGCCAGCGTAACCCGAAAGAGACCATCGCGATCGTGAGCGAGACCACGCACACGTATCTTGGGGCCCAGCGAATCGGGCGGTGGCCCCTGCGGGTTGTCATCGGGTGATAACATGTTGCTGTCCGTACTCATATGCTTCCTTGGTTGGTGGGCGTCAACACCACGGCGGCTGCTGATGGCATTCACTCCATATAGTATCGGTGTCTCAAATGCAATTATAACTTCCGATTAGCCGGTCGGTTCCGCGCTCGCGACAATTGACTTTCCTGTGTTTCTGCGTATATTTTCCTTAACTTGAGATTTCATGGGGACTTATCGTGACGCGCTCGTGCCTTGCTTCATTCTTGCTTGGGTTGATGGTTCTTCTTTGCAGCTGCGATCATGGGACGCAGGTTGAAGACACACCCGTTCTTACCAGACCGGACGAACCCGGCACCCTCCCCTATCGGCTGGCGCTTGTCAGGCAGGATGCTGTCACCAACCACGACGGCAGATCG
>CAZXRO010000162.1:0-1524 GCA_964642435.1 uncultured Ignavibacteriales bacterium | reverse complement strand
AGTGGTGAGATTGTCGCTGTCGACCCGGATCGGGAGTGCGATGGCGGAGCCGTTTTCCTTATCGACAACTGGCGATCAGGCGGCGGGCTGTCCTCGGCCATCTTCTATCATGACCGGCAGATGCAGACAGCTCAGGCGCATTTGCACATCCCAACTGAGAATATCCAGGATCATCTTGTTCGCGATTTCGATGGCGATGGGCGCTGTGATCTGGCACTCACGTATGTCACCAATGACAGTCTGTGGCTGCATGTAGTATCACCAGAGAGCCCGACATTGTTCCGGCTGTTTCTTGCCACCGGCGATGATCTTGACAGCAGCGGTCACTGGGACGCCAGCGGCGACCTGATAGACTTCTTCGAGCTTGACGGCGATAACTCGCCGGAGCTTCTGATCGACTGTGATGTCAGCTACGATCTGTATCCGCGCCAACTCATTTGTGTCAATGTGGCTACGCAGTCGATCCGCTGGCGGTTCGAGATCGCCAATATTGTAGGTCAGCAAGTCCAGACCCTTATGCATCCGGAAACTGGTGAAACAGTGCTGATTGTCCCGCTTTCATCAAAGGGCAATGCAGCCGTCACCGATATCATGACGGATACGCTTGCGTATGTCGCTGCCCTGAATACCGATGGAGAGTTGCTGTGGTACCGTCAGGTCGGCGATGTGTTTGAGCCGGCGACGACTTTCTACGCCGATTGGAACGACGACGGTTACACGGACATATACGTCCAGCAGTACCTGCACTTAGACAGCCAGCATCCGGACAAAGCGCATGGTGCCGGCGTACTCATTCTGGACGCCGCAGGGCGGGCACTGGACTCGGTTGTGATTGATTCCACGCATCTTGCATCATGGCGCACGTCGATTGACTTGGATAACGATGGCGATCCTGAATTCATCTGCAGGACGGGCGACGGTCGCTTGCAGATCTATGATCATAAGCTAAATCTGTTGCGTGCTGTCAAGTTGCCTGCCCGCGTTGTTGGTCCCATGCCAGTTCATGACCTCACCGGGACTGGCGCCCGGCACCTGGTTGTCTTGACCGAAGACCGAAGCATGTGGGTATTGGACAGCCAACTCAAGGTCGTAGCATACCTGGAGCACGCACCCGGCAGCCCGATTGCATGGGCGACTCCGACCGCCGGCAATGACGCGTTTTCGCTTGTGCTGGCAAACAGGGGTCGCTCGGAGCTATACCTGTACGAACTCCGGCCGACCAGTGCTGCCAACTACTTTCTGCGGCATCCGTGGCTGACGTTCTTCGCCATCACCATCCCCCTGACTTTGGCCCTTATGCTATTGCTCCTGGCCTGGCGCCGGACGCGTCGCCAGAACCGAGTGATTGTCGCCCAACGGGATGAGCTTAACCAGACAATCGCGCGCTTGACCCAGGCCCAGAAGAGACTCGTGGAGGCTGAGAGACTGACCGAAGCAATCAGGGCACTTGAGATCAGCGAGGAGAATTTCCGCAACCTGGCTGAGTATGCCCTTCAGGGAATCATGGTCTACCAGGATGATCAC
>CAZXRO010000161.1:0-6453 GCA_964642435.1 uncultured Ignavibacteriales bacterium | reverse complement strand
TCGGCCCCGCCGTTACCAGAACCCGCTTACCGACCAGAGTCAGGCTTTTTTTTTGATCCCTTGCCGCCCAATAGCCCCTTGACCGCCTCAAAGATCGCTTCCGGTTCGGACATCCGTCCGACGCCGCTTGCGTCACAGGCCATTTCGCCGGCCTCCGGTCCCACCGACACCCAGCCCAGGTCCTTTGTCAATGTCTGGAAATTGCGTTGCGTGATCTTGTTGCTCCACATCCCGGGGTTCATCGCGGGCGCGATCAACACCGGGCGCTTCGTAGCACACATGACGGTGGTCAAGAGATCGTCGCTGATCCCCGAGGCCATCTTCCCCATGAAGTTCGCGGTCGCGGGTGCAATGACAACAATGTCCGGCCATTCGGCCAGATCAATATGCCGTGTCCCCACATATTCGTTGTTCGGAAACATCCGCACCACCACCGGGCGCTGCGAGACCGACTCCATCGTCAATGGTGTGATAAACCGCGTCGCCGCCTCGGTCATGAGTACCTGTACCTCCGCCCCTTGTTTGATCAGCAGTCGGACTACACCGGGGACCTTGTAACACGCGATCCCACCTGTCAGGCCGACCAGGATTTTCTTTGAGCGAAGGCTCATACGCGCGGATTCAGTTTACGAATGGAGAACGCGGACTGGTGATATCGAACAGATTCAGCCCGTCAAGCTCCTCGACATCGTGAAACAACACGGCCGAGGTAACCATCTTAACCTCTTCCTCGTTCACATCCGAGGGACTCACCACCGACAAGCGATCCAGCACTATCTCAAACTGCTCGTCGTCGATCAACCCCAGGTTCACCAGCTTGTAAAGGAAGTTCTGGGCCTCGGTTGAGAGCAACGCCCGCTCCGAGCCCGTCAATACCCGTACCGAGGAATGCTGCGTAGGAAATGAGGCAAAGTACTCCTCGGCATCGGGATTGATTCGATCCATCAACCAGGAGTACGCCGCCGATATCTCGTCGTCGCGATACCCCATGGTCTCGAGCATCGAGGAAATATCGTCAATATCCGACACCTGTTCCCGGTGTTCCTGCATGTAATCTATGAGAAAAACGACAATCTCTAATATTCTGTCTCTCATTTCATCTCCAGTTGCGGTTGCGCTACAAAAACGAAGATACACGCCATTGGCTATTCATGCAAGCTAATTGGCCAGATCCCCCGCTATACACGCATTTACGGCCCCTGCACGTACTCGCTTGCCACAGCCATCTATCCCGCAGCCAACGGCTTACAGAGGCTTATACACCCCAGCAGAAAAACTGACCGCGGGTCTATTCTATTCGCTCGAAAACCAGCTTGCTGTTCGGCGTGTCCAGAATCATGGTATCGTCGCCGTCGAAGCTTACCCGACCCTTCATCGGCCGCCCCTGAAGCATCATCACGACAAAGTCTTCCTCGGCCAGCGTCCAGCTCCCTGGCATTCGCTGACCGGTGCTCAGGTTGATCGCGACAAACGTCCCATCATCCCGGAATGTGTGCTCCAGTTTCGTCCCTTCGACTTCGACTGTCCACTTGCCCAGAATCATCTGGTCGATCTGCACGTGTGGCGTTGCCGAGGCCGGCGGTGCGGCGCGGCGGACCATCACCGAGGTATCTCCCCGCCGAATTACGGTCAGCGTATCCCCGCCAAGGTAGCACTCCATCTCCTGGCTGGCGGTACCAGCCGGATTGGACATGGTCAAGGTACTCGGCTGCCCCGGTTCATACGAATAGCGGAATTCATCATGAAACGATCCCATTTGCATCGACCCAGTGCCATCCTCGTTGAAACTGAACACCATGCCCTGCTCCAGCCCGGTCACTGTCTCCCAGTGACCGGCCACGTGGTCCGATCCCGCCGTGGCCCGTGAGGACTCAGCCTCTGGCTGTGTCTTGCCCGCGTCACCGTTCTCGGAACCACAGCCAAGCAGCCCCGCCGCGACCACCAGGATGGCCGGCAACCACCCCGACCTGGATACTATCACTTCGCTGACCTCCCTTAGTGCTTGAAATGCCGCATGCCAGTGAACACCATCGCGGCCCCGGCCTTGTCCGCCGCGGCAATCGCCTCGGCATCACCCTTGGAACCACCCGGCTGGATAATCGCGGTCACGCCGGCATCGGTGCCCACCTCGACCCCGTCCGGCATCGGATAGAAGGCATCGGATGCCATCACCGCGCCCCTGGCACGATCGCCGGCCCGCTTGACCGCCATGAACCCGGAATCGACACGCGAGGTCTGCCCCATCCCGATACCAACCGTCGCCTCGCCTTTCGCCAGCACAATCGCATTGGACTTGGTGTGTTTGACAACTTTCCAGGCAAACATGAGCGCCTTGATCTCTTCCGGCGTCGGCTCGCGCTTCGTAACCACCTTCAGATCGTCTCTGGTCACATCCTGCTCATCGGCCTGTTGATACAGCAACCCGCCGCGCACCGGCTTGTACACCATCTGTCCCGGCTTCAGTCCGTCGGCGATCCCCGGCACGGCCAGCAGCCTGCGGCTTTTCTTGCGCCTGAGCAGCTTCAGTGCATCCTCAGCAAACCCGGGAGCGAGAATGCATTCGACGAACGGTGTCTCGTGCAGAATCTCCGCACACGCCATGTCCACCTCGCGGTTCAAACCGATAATCGCTCCAAACGCGCTCAACGGGTCCGATTCATAGGCCGCCTTGTACGCCGAAGCGATCGAATCAGCCTGCGCCGCCCCACAAGGATTGGCATGCTTCAACACACAGGCAAACGGCTTCTCGAAATCCAGAATCATCTCCAGGGCGGCATCGAGATCGCCGTAGTTGTTATACGACAGCTCCTTGCCCGAGAGAATCTCACCGCGAAGCAACGACGGCCCCGGCGGGAAGCCCTCTCTTTCATATACCGCCGCCTGCTGGTGCGGATTCTCACCGTAGCGGAGACTCGCCCGTCGCTTGAAACACAGATTCAGCCGGGCCGGGAAGATACCGTCCTTTCCGGGCTCATCGCCCGAGGTCTCCGAGGCAAAATAGTCCGCTATCGCCGTATCATACCGCGCCGTCAGCGCATACGCCTTGGCGGCGCACTGGCGACGAAACTCCAGGGTTGTCTGCCCCTCGTTCTCCCGAAGTTGCGTGATCAGTTCATCGTAGTCGTCAGGATCGGTCACAATCGTCACGAACTCGAAGTTCTTTGCCGAGGCTCGAATCAGACTCGGTCCGCCGATATCGATATTCTCAATGATCTCCTCAGACGTAGCATCCTCGCGCGCGACCGTCTGCTCGAACGGATACAGGTTGACCACGATCAGGTCTATCCCCCGTCCTTCTATCTGGGCCAGTTGCTCCTCGTCCTTCTCATCGCCGCGACGGTACAGAATGCTCCCGTGGATCTTCGGATGCAGCGTCTTGACACGTCCACCGAGGACCTCAGGAGAACCGGTGAAGCCGGAAACCGGAATCGCCTGCACATCCGCTTCCTTGAGCTTCTTGAGTGTTCCGCCGGTGGAGATTATCTCAATTCCCAGATCCTGGAGCGACTGCCCCAGCTTCACCAACCCCGCCTTGTCAGACACCGAGATCAGCGCACGTTTCATTCCTGTCTTTTCTGCCATAGCCTCACTTACCTGTTAAGACTCGTTGTGCTTCACGATACCGCTCGGCCGAGGCCTGCACTGCCTCGTCCGGAAGCTCCGGTGCCGGCGGTTTCTTGTCCCAACCGGACTCGGCCAGGTAATCGCGAACGGGCTGCTTGTCAAACGAGGGCTGTCCCTTGCCCACCACATACTTGTCGACCGGCCAGAAACGGCTCGAATCCGGCGAAAGCACCTCGTCGATCAAAATGAAATTGCCGCCCTTGAAACCAAACTCGAACTTGGTATCGGCGATAATAATCCCTTTCGTCAGGGCATACTCCGCCGCCTTCGAATACACCGCCAGCGACTTGTCACGGCACAGCCGCGCGGTTTCCGACCCCACGATCTGCACCAGCTCGTCGTAGCTGATATTCTCATCATGACCGTCATCGGCCTTGGTCGAGGGCGTGAAGATCGGCTCCGGCAGTTTCCCCGACTCCTGAATATCGGGAGGGAATTCGAATCCGTGAACCGTGTTGGACCCCTGCTCGCGAGCCTTCTTCAACTCCTTCCACATAGATCCGGAAATATACCCGCGCACGATACACTCGGCATCGACACGCTCCGCCTTGGTCACGATCATTGAACGACCCTCGAGCTGATCGGCATACTTCTTCAGCGGTTCCGGATACTCGTCAAGGTTGGCCGTAATCAGGTGATTATCGACAATGTCTTTGAGAAAGTCGAACCAGAAAAGAGACATGGCCGTGAGCACTTTCCCTTTGCCGGGAATGCCGTTAGGCATGACCACATCGAACGCCGATATGCGGTCGGAGGCCACAAAAAGCAATGAATCGCCCAAATCATAGATGTCGCGCACTTTTCCCCGGTTGAACAGCGGGTACTCCTTGATGTCGGTCTGCATGACGACGTCAGATGTTGCCTTGTTCATACTCACCTCGTATAAGTTTGCTCAGGACGCGCGGATAAAGCTTGTGCTCCTGGTCGAGCACCCGTGCCGCCAGCGAGTCCGGCGTGTCATCCGGCTTGACCGGCACTTTCGCCTGTTCCAGAATGCGTCCATTGTCGTAAATTTCATCTACCAAATGCACCGTCGGGCCTGACTCGGTGTCCCCCGCGGCCAGCACTGCCTCATGCACGTGATGGCCATACATCCCCTTGCCGCCGTATTTTGGCAGCAGGGCCGGGTGGATGTTCGTGATCCGACCAGAATATGCTCTAACAACCTCGGCCGGCAGCAGTTTCAGGTACCCGGCAAGCGCAATGTAGTCAATCTCCCGCTCACGGAGCTTAGTCAACAGATCCTGCGCGGCCCCCTGCGCCGAGTCATATCGTTTCGGCAAGTATACCCAGGAGTCGATTCCGGCGTTCTCCGCCCGCCTGAGTCCATACGCCTTCTTGCTGCTTGAAACTACCCAGACGATATCACCGGCCAGAATGCCGGCCTTCTGCGCATCGATAAGCGACTGTAGATTGCTGCCGCCGCCCGATATGAAAACCGCTATTCTTGGTCGTGACTGTCGCGTCATCTTGTTCTCTCCAACTCGCCGTGTTGTCTCAAACCGCTCGGTAATAGGCGATCAATATACTCCGCGACATCGCCTGAGTCAAACCCTGTGGGGCTTCCAATTGTATGTCAGGAAACAGCCAGAGACTCAAGAAATTGTTTAACTGATCGCTCGAAACGCTCTGGCACTTCAAGGTTTATCATGTGACCCACATCGTCGAACTCCTCGATATGCGCACCAGGAATTCTGTCGCGAAGCTCGCGAGCCAGCGGCAGAAAAATCCGGTCCAGCCGCCCGACCAGGATCAATGTCGGAGTCTGGATACGATGTACGTTGTCCAGATCAACCGTCCGCGGATATCTCCCCCGCATCGGATCGGTCCAGATCGCCCCCGAGTGCTCATCGATCATCCGGCGCATCAACTCGCGAATCTGCTTCCGCTCCGAGGTGTAGTATGACAGGGTCGTCCGTTTCCACTTCTCCTTGGCCGCCTCGACCCCGCGCTCTCTGGCGGCCTGGTCGACCAGCTGGATCTTCCGCCCCACCGAATACCCCGCCGCCCCGGTGCTGACCAGAATGAGTGAGTGCAGCCGGTCCGGATAGGCCAGCGCGAACCCGATCGCAGTTGAACCGCCCATTGACAAGCCCACCACGTGCGCCTTCTCCAGCCCCAGCGCATCCATGAACGCGCGCAGGTGTTCGACCCGGTCGCCGCGCCCGTACCCGGTCTCCGGCGCGCTGGATTGGCCGTGCCCGAGAGCATCGAACGCAATCGCCCGCCAGTCCTTGCCGAACACCTCCAGTTCGCGCTGCCACTGGCGGAGATCGAGTGTGAATCCGTGCAGGAAGATGATTGGCTGGCCGGATCCGTGCTCCTCGTAGTACAGCTTCAGTCCGCCGGGTATCTGTGCGAATGGCATCTCAGTCTGTCTTTCCGATGACATCCGCGACACGCCCGATTGTCAGTATTGTAATCTGCAGGAAGCAACCATTCATGCCCGCCAAGGTAGCCCCCGTGCACCATGAACGCAACCCGTTTCGGCATAGCACCGATGGCTCACGGCTCCTGCGGTGGGGTGTTCTGCAACTCGTTACCTCTGCGGTAGGTCAGGATCTCTGTCCGCCGAAGGCGGATCGCGAAGCGAGGTCCTGACATTGCCAACTGCACCGCACGCCAAAAGCTAAACGAGACGCCAGATCGGCGTCTCGTCATCATCTTCCATGTGGTGAGGAAGCTACTGCACCTGGTGCACGTCAACCGCCTGGCCGTCGGCTCCATCTCCGGTGCTCCCGCCGCCCTGACCGCCCATGCCGGGCTGACTGTGGAAGAACGCCACATCGCTGAGTTGTGCTGTCTGAGGGTCTGCATGCGCAATACCGA
>CAZXRO010000160.1:0-6470 GCA_964642435.1 uncultured Ignavibacteriales bacterium | reverse complement strand
TACCGAGATCTCCTCGTCTTCAGAGCAGATGTCCAAGGGCGCTCAGGATCAGGCCAACCAGGTGAACCAGGTATCGACCGCTGTTGAAGAGATGACAGCCACCATTCTGCAGTCCTCGAAGAACGCCGGTGAGGCCAAGGAAACCGCCGAGGGTGCCAGTGGTACCGCCCAGACGGGTGGACAGGTTGTCAATGACACCATTCAGGGCATGCAGCGCATCGCCGGTGTTGTTCGCGAATCCGCCGAATCCATCGGCAAACTGGCCAAGTCGGCCGACCAGATTGGTGAGATCATTGGTGTGATCGATGACATCGCTGACCAGACCAACTTGCTTGCCCTCAATGCCGCTATCGAGGCGGCCCGTGCCGGTGAGCAGGGTCGTGGTTTCGCGGTCGTCGCCGATGAGGTCCGCAAACTGGCCGAGCGTACCGGTAAGGCTACCGGCGAGATCACTGAGATGATCAAGGGTATCCAGACCGAGACCAGCGATGCTGTCGGTTCAATGGAAACCGGTATCCAGGAAGTTGACAAGGGTCGTGAACTGGCTGACCAGGCCGGTAACAGCCTGACTGAGATCGTCAACATGTCGCAGCGCGTCATGGATATGATCCAGCAGATCGCTACCGCTTCTGAGGAGCAGTCCTCTGCGGCCGAGCAGATCAGCAAGAACATCGAGCACATCTCCTCGGTGACCAAGGAAACCGCTTCAGGTGCCGAGCAGTCCGCTGCCGCCGCCGAGGAACTGAGCCGTCAGGCCGACGGTATGCAGGCCATGGTCGCCCGCTTCCGCCTCGCTGATAGTGGTACCATTGAGTACTCTGAGCAACGCCAGGAGAAACAGCACGCTGAGGCCCAGGGCTAAACGTCTGCAGATCTTTGTGGATGGCAAGTGCGCAAGCCCTGAGCCGGCGCCGCCATCCCCCGGGTTACAGCCGGGTCGCTTGATGCGGCTCGGCTGACCAAAAAGACCTCTACATATCGAGGTTCTCGACGATCCTCGAGTCTCCTATCAAAGAGGGTTGATCAAATCAAACGTTCAGCCCTCTTTATCTTGTCTCTGATGATGTTGTCGATTGATGTTATCGATGATGCAGCTATTGCCACGACGGCCGGCTACGCCGACTTGAAGTCGGTTCGGCGCCGCAAGAAGCTTGGTGTCGGCAGGCCCGAGAGCAATAATGCCGTGAAAATGAGTAGTCCCCCCAACGCCCTGTGAGTGATAAATTGTTCGCCGCCCAGCGTCCAGGCGAAGACCGCCGCGAAGACCGGCTCCAGGGCGAAGATCAGGGATACCCTGATCGGTGAGACGATTTTCTGTGCCAGCATCTGGATGACGAATGCCGAGAGCGTGGGAAACAGCGCCAAAAAGAGCACAATCACGCCCGCCGACCAGGTGGTGATACCAAATGGCAGATCAAACACCAGCCCGGTTAGCAGGGCCAGGATGCCCACCATGAGGAATTGCTGGCAACTGAAGACATAGGCATCCACACCGGTCTTCATGTACTTGTCGGCGAACAGCAGGTGCAGGGCGTAGGCCATGGCGGTCACGAGAGTGAGCACGTCGCCGAGGTTGATATCGGTCATCCCGCCGGTGAGAACCCAGAGTCCCCCCAGTGATATAAGCGAGGCCACTGATTCCATTACTGTTGGTCGACGTCGGAATATTGTCAGCAGGAACAGGGGGATGAAGATTACGAACAGTCCGGTAATGAAGCCGGAGTTGGAGGCCGTGGTATACTTCAGGCCAAGAGTCTGGGGGACATACAGCAGCCACAGGAATATCGCCAGGAATAGCGAGCGACCGAGGTGGGGTCTGAGTGATCGGCCGGTGGCCAGCACGAAGATCAGCAGAATACCACCGGCCAGCAGGAAACGGTAGCCGACCATGATGATCGGGTCGATACCGCTGAGGGCAGATTTGACTAAGATGAAGGTGGCCCCCCAGATAGCGGCGGCATAGACCAGGCCGGAGTCGGCCAGCTTCAGCAGCCTGGGGCTGGACGGTATGGGTGTTGGGTGGCTCGGTGTCGTCATTGGCGGAATGTATACTCCCCGGGCCTGTGCCACAACACGAAATCACCCGGCCACGCAATGCGGCCGGGTGAAAACAGAAATCAGCTGACCACCGCGGGGGGGTTACTTGCCGGACAGATTCATGACATGCGTGACCAGCTTCTGGATGCCCGCGGCTACATCGGAGATTCTCGGGCCCAGCATGTAGGCGGGAGTGGAGACGATCCGGTTGGCCTCATCGACGACTGCTTCGTGGACCTGTGCCTTGACGGGTTTGGCGTTCATCTTGGCCAGGGCGTCGCTGGTGGCCTGGTCGGTACCGATAGTCAACTGCGGCTGGACGCCCTTGTCCCTCAACGCCCGTGCGACAACGACCGGTGAGATGCAGATAGCACCAATCACCTTCTTCTTTTCGTTGGCCTCGACTATTACGCGCTCAACCTCCGGGTCAATACTGCAATCCGGTCCATCGCTGGCGAAACTGCAGAGGTTCTTGGCCGCGCCGAACCCGCCGGGGAAGACGACCGCGTCGAAGTCGTCGACTTTCAGTTCAGACACCGGTTTGATTTCGCCGCGGGAAATGCGGGCCGATTCCACCATGACATTTCGTTTTTCGGACGTACCCTCGCCCTTGGCATGGTTGATGACATCCGTCTGATCCTTGTCCGGGGCAAAACAGTGGATCTCGGCCTTTGCCTGATCCAGGTACAGCAGGGTGAGGGTGGCCTCGTGAACCTCGCTGCCGTCATTGACTCCACATCCTGAGAGAACAACTGCTACCTTACTCATGTGTCCTTTCCCTTCCCTTATGTGTAAACGTTCGTGTGAATTGTCGCCTTTGCTTTGTGTAAACACAGATATGCGCTATCGTTCCCGGCATCATGCGGTCGGCATCATAAACTACGTTTCCGATCAGGCAGCGACAAGTGATTTTGGAGTTCTGAGCATTGGAGGTTGCTCTCAGGCCAGGGGCGGCTTAGTTTTCCCTTGTGAATTGTGACAATACTCACAGGACAAGGCCCACAGCCGACCCCGCTGAACTGCGGCCCGGCCATCTGTGGCTGTGGCCGAACATCATGTCATTGCTGCGGGTGGTGCTCGTGGTGCCTATCGTCTATTGCCTGGTGCTCAACACGCCCACCTATACGAGAATAGCGTTTCTTCTTCTTTTTGTCGCCGCGGCGACAGACTTTTTCGATGGTTTTCTGGCTCGCCGTCTCAATCAGCAGACGGCGCTGGGGCTGATTCTTGATCCGGTTGCCGACAAGCTCCTGGCCATCGCGCTGTTGATCGGCCTGATCTTCACGCGCGAGTTCCCGTTGTGGGCGGCGGCGCTGATTATCGGAAGGGACCTGGTGATTATGCTGGCGGCACTGATCGTCTCGCGCTACACGCCGAAGATCCCTCGATCCGATGCCATTGGCAAGTACTACTTCGGGATTATGGCGGCGCTGTTGATGAGTTACATGATCAGGTTCTCATTTGGACAGACAATCTTCATGATTGCCACTATGGCACTGCTGGTTGCATCGTCGCTGCATTACTTTTACAATTTTCTCAAGCTCATGCAAACCGGTGAGTTCTCCGAACTGGGCAATCACCCTGTGGTGCTCTGGGTTCTGCGCATTGGCTTCTGGGTGCTTGTCCTGTGGGGGCTTTGGCGCCTCTTCATGTAGAAATCAGCCAAGTTGAAACGGCGTCGCTATTCGGAAGCGACGCCTCAAGTGTGGTGCTCAGCAGCGATCTGCAAGCTGCGGATTCGATCACCCGGCCAGTTCAGCCAGTTTCTCGTGCACCTTGTCGACATGTCCTTTGGCACGGACGTTGGACCACTGGTGGGCAACCTTGCCTTTGGGATCGATGAGGAATGTCGAGCGGATGACACCCTTGGTCTCCTTGCCGTACATCTTCTTTGTACCCCAGGCTCCGTACTTTTCCAGGACCTTCTTGTTCGGATCCGACAGCAGTGTGATTTTCAGGTTTTGCTTGTCGATAAACTTCCGGTGGCTTTCGGTGGAATCGGGCGATACGCCCAGCACGACGGCATTCAGTTTCTCGAAGTCTTTGAGGCTGTCGGTGAAGTCGCACGCCTCTGTCGTGCAGCCGGGTGTGTTGTCTTTCGGATAGAAGTACAATACCACCCACTGGCCGGTATAGTCGCTCAGCTTGACCATTTCATCATCCTGGTTGGGCAGGGCAAAGGCGGGGGCTTTCTTTCCCGATGCGACAGTGTCGGTTGCGCTCATGTGTGATCCTCCTGTTGTGGCCATTGGCGCCATAACGTGATATGTTTGTTCTCACCGCCTAAAACGTGGATTTGTTTCAACGGTTCTTGGGTCATTGAAAAAAGAGAACCGGGTGTGCCTGTTGCAAACCCGGTTGTGAAAAACCTCAGATAGAGCACCTTGGTGAGTGCTCGTATGATGTGGCCTCAATGACCTTCGTGCGCGTCCTCCAAGACTTCTTCATGGTCCATTTCATC
Source organism: uncultured Ignavibacteriales bacterium (assembly GCA_964642435.1). Taxonomy (GTDB): domain Bacteria; phylum Zixibacteria; class MSB-5A5; order GN15; family FEB-12; genus WJKG01. Next base: position 1,972 of record CAZXRO010000160.1, on the reverse strand, counting down.
GACGACCATCAGGAACTGGTCGGGGTCTTCGGTGAACTGAGTCATCTCATCCTCGGTGTAGAAGTAGTACACGACACCATCGTACTCGGCCGCAGGAGTGGTGTCGGCCACAGTCATCTCCATACCGGAGACCGGGCAGGTGAATTCCTGGCCGATTTCCTCCTCGGTAACTGTGTGGGCTACCACCAGGACGGCGACACTATCCTCTACTTCGTGAGCGATCTCGGTAGCTTCCTGCTGCTGTTCCTGCTCACCGGTATCCGATCCGCCACAGCCAACAGCCAGCAAGAGCGCCAGCAGACTGCCAAAGACAACCAGCATTCGCATTTTTCATCTTCCTTTTTGAATAGATGTTAACACCTGGGTCGGTCTTGTCTATGATTGCCAAGCGTAACTATTTTGAGTTTGGCAGTCAACAAAATGAACGCGCTGCGAGGCCCCGTTTCGCCTGAACGATTCTGTCCTGACCCGGAGCGTCTTTTCTGCTACGCTTCGTTCGTCCTTGTTGGCATGACGATCGGTCGGGTTATTGGCCATTGACTCGTTTGAGGATCCGGACATATATCGCAAGAAACCAGAAACAAGTTGACTATAGTTCGTGTTCGAATTATTAGTAGACGAAGTAATCGGCGAGAGCCGGTTCCGAGTTTCGGGTCGGCATCTGGTCAGGATACGCATTGATGAGGGTAATATATTGTTCAGCAAACAGATAACAGGTCGATCCGCCCGCTCTGCTGGTCCTGGGCCCTCAGGCAGCGGGGAGAAGGGGGCGAATTCTGTTTGGGATCACTCGGCTACAGCGGGTGATAGCTTGCCCGATGATCGCTTTGATCTGCGAGTTCTCAGTTCGCTACGCAGGATAATCCGAGCAGTCGATCAGTATTCGCACCGGATAGAGCGTGAATACCGCATTACTGTTCCCCAGATACTATGCTTGTCAGCCATAGGTCAGCATGATGCCATCACGGCCAAGGAACTGGCCGGGGCGGTTCATCTGAGTCCGAGCACTGTTGTCGGCATAGTAGACCGGCTGGAGGCACGTTCGCTGGTGCAGCGCCTTCGCGATGCTGACGACCGTCGGCGCATACACATTTCACTGACCACCGAAGGGAGCGAACTGCTTGGCAAGGTACCCTCGCCGCTTCAAGACAAGCTGGCCGATGGGCTGAGTCGCCTCCCGAAATCGGAACAGGCGACAATAGCGCAATCATTGGCGCGCATCTCGGATCTGATGGAGGCCGGCCATCTCTCGGCAGCACCCATCTTGAAGACCGGTGATGTTCAGATAGATAATCCCGATGTCGACACGCCACCGGAGTAGAGCAGGGAGTAATCACGTGAAACGCAGTGTCCTATTCATGACAGTGTTCATCGCATTGGTGGCGACCGCCCTGGCCGCCGAGAAAACCCCATCTGCCGATCTACGAAAGCTCGACCACCTCCCGCCTCCCGCCTTCGATATCCCCCTTGCAAATCAGACCAGCTCAGGGAGTATCAAGCTGGTGTGGAACAGCTCTTATGACATCGACACCACGCAGGTCCTGGAACGGATGTTCGAGCTTGAGGAGGGAGCGGACTCGTTGTTTGTCAGCAGTAACACCCGTTACCGCGGTCCCGATCTGGCCTCCTATATCTCCGGTCTACCGAATGGCACGTTCTACTATCGTGTTCGGGAACTGCGTCCCACCGGTTTTGCCAGTGAGTGGTCATCGGCGGCCAAAGTGCACGTAGAACATCATTCGCTGCAGTTGGCGTACACGCTGTTTGGAATCGGCGGTACGGTATTTGTCCTCACGGTGGGCGTGGTTCTGCTCGGTGTGCGCCGGGCAACACGCGAGCAGGAGCAGACTCAGGGCTAACCTGACGCAGGGAGTGCAACTTGGAACATCAATCAGCAGTATTGTCAGCACACTACGGGTGGGTGCTTCTCGGCCTTCTGGGTGTCATCTGGGTGGCGCTCGGAATGTATTGG